>NZ_JBHJUO010000002.1:0-81304 GCF_042268445.1 Streptomyces sp. NPDC056169
CCCGCACACTCCGCGAACCACACCGGCACCACACCCACCGGCACCACAGCACCCGTCGCATTCCACCCGCTCACCAACCGATCACGCTCGGCGGCTTCCAGCACGTCTACCGCGCCCACGGGCCGGTCCGCGTCCATGACCGCGGCACGCAGCACGCGCTCCAGTCGTCGCAGGATCCGTTCGGCCGCCGCACGGTCGAAGAGGTCGGGCCGGTAGTCGACGCGCACCTGCACGCCGGCGGCCGTCCGGGAGACGACGAGGGTCAGCGGGTAGTGGGTGGCGTCGCGGCCCTTCGCGCCGACGAGGCGCAGCCCGGACTCCAGCCGGGCGCCCTCGGCGGCGGGGTCCACGGGGTAGTTCTCCACGAGGACGGTGGTGTCGAAGAGTTCGCCGATGCCGGCCAGTGCCTGGATCTCGGCGAGGCCGAGGTGCTGGTGCGGGCCGAGGTCGGCCTGTTCGTTCTGCACGCGGGCGAGGGCCTTGGACCACGGTTCGTCATGGTCGAGGGCGACGCGGACCGGGACGGTGTTGATGAAGAGGCCGACCATGGACTCGACGCCGGGCACCTCGGCCGGGCGGCCCGCCACAGTGGTGCCGAACACGATGTCGTCGCGGCCGGTGAGGCGGCCCAGGACGACGGCCCAGGCGAGCTGGACGACGGTGTTGAGGGTGACCGCGCCGGAGGCGGCGAGGTCCGCGATGCCGTCGCCGAGGTCGGCGGGGAGCAGGGTCTCGACGCGCTCCGGCATGCGGGCCTCGCGGCCGACGGCGGCCGGGGCGAGGCGGGTGGCCTCCTCGACGCCGGCGAGGGTGCGCCGCCAGACCTGCTCGGTCTCCGTGCGGTCCTGGGCGGCCAGCCACTGGAGGTAATTCTTGTACGGGGTGACCGGCGGCAGGGCCTGCTCGCCCTGCTCGTACACGGTGAAGAGTTCGCGCAGCACGACCGGCATCGACCAGCCGTCGAGCAGGATGTGGTGGTTGGTCACGACCAGCCGGTGCAGCGCGTCCTCGCGGCGGATCAGGAGGCAGCGGATCAGCGGCGGCGCGGCCAGGTCGAAGCGCTCGGCGCGGTCCTCGTCGGCGAGCCGGGCGAGTTCGGCCTCCTGCTCCTCCGCGGGCAGGTGGGTGAGGTCGGCCTCGCGCCAGGGCAGTTCGACCTCGCGGAGGATGAACTGCACCGGCTTTCCGGAGCGTACGGAGCGGAATCCGGCCCGCAGGTTGGCGTGGCGCCGCAGCAGGGCGGCCATCGCGTCCTTGAGCCGGGCCGCGTCGAGCGGTCCCTCCAGGTCGACGGCGAGCTGGACGGCGTAGACGTCGGGGCCCTCGCCGTCGTCGAGCAGGGAGTGGAACAGGAGGCCTTCCTGCAGGGGGGACAGGGGCAGGACGCCCTCGAGTCCGGACGGCTTGCGGGCCGGTCGGCTGGTGTGCGTCACGTCAGATCCTCCAGGTCGGCCAGGTCGGCCTCGAGCTCGTCGATCTCGCCCTGGTCCAGGTCTGCCAGGGAGAGGTCGGATGTCGTCAGACTGCGGGGGGCGCCGCCGGCGGGGGCGGCGTGTGCGGTGCTGTACCGCGTGAGGGCGTCGAGGGCCTCGAACCAGAGGCCGGTGAGGGCGTCGACGTCGGTCTCGTCGAAGAGGCCGCCGGGCCAGGTCCAGGTCACGGTCAGTTCGGGTCCGGAGGACCGGTCGTGGGTGACCGCGTTGACCTCCAGGCTGTGGGCGAACGGCAGGTCCGGGTCGGTCGGGGCGATGCGTACGTCCTCGGGCGCGGCGCCCCAGTCGGCGGGGCCGGCGGAGTGGTCGGTGCGGACGCGGCCCAGGTAGTTGAAGCCGATCTGCGGTGTGGCGCCGCCCGCGAGGAGGTCCGCGGTGCGCGGGTTGAGGTGGCGGAGCAGGCCGTATCCGGCACCCTTGGCGGGGATCGCGCGGATCTGGCCGCTCACCCGGCGCAGGGCCTCGCCGGCGGCCGGGGCTCCGCCGCGGACCTCGTGCCACTTGACGCCGGGGTCGAGGCGCAGCGGGTGCATGGCCGTGAACCAGCCGACGGTGCGGGAGAGTTCGGCGCCGTCGTCGTCGTTGCGGCCGTGGCCCTCCACGTCGAGGAGCACGGGCCCGGCGCCCGGCGCGCCGCGCCTGCGACCTCGTCGCCATTCGGCGAGGGCGAGGGCGAGGGCGGTGAGCAGGATCTCGTCGGGGCCGGCGCCGGTCGCCGCGGGTACCGCGGTGAGCAGGGGCTCGGTGCGGTCGGCGGGGAGGGTGCGGGCGCGACGGCGGGTGGTGGCGTGGGTGTCGGCGGAGGGTTCGAGGGGGCGGTCGGAGAGGAGCGGGTCGGCTTCCGCGGTCATCCTTTCCCACAGCGGGAGTTCGGCCTCGACGTCGCCGCTGAGGGCACGGTCGGCGAGGCGGCGGGCCCAGGTGCGGAAGGAGGTGCGGGCGGGTGCGATCCCGGTCTCGCGACCTGCTTCGGTGTCGGTCCAGCAGGTCATGAGCTCGGGGACGAGGATGCGCCAGGAGACGCCGTCGACGACGAGGTGGTGGGCGATGAGCAGGAGTCGTCCGGCGCGGTCGGGTCCGGCGTCGAACCAGACGGCGCGGAGCATGTCGCCCCGGTCGGGGTCGAGGGACCGGCGGGCGGTCTCTGCGTGGTCGGTGAGGAGCGGGGCGAGGGCGTCGTCGGGGACGGCGGTGATCTCGACCCGGGTGACGCGGTCGGCGGCGTCGGTCTTGCCGGCGGGCGGAACGTCCAGGGTCCAGGGGCCGTCCCCGGTCCGGTCGAGGCGGGCGCGGAGCAGGTCGTGTCCGTCGAGGACGGCTTGGACGGCGGCGACCAGGGCCGGTTCGCCGAGGCCCGCGGGGGTGCGGAGCAGGACGGACTGGTTGAAGCCCGCGACGGGGCCGCCGAGGCCGCGCAGCCATTCCATGATGGGGGTGGCGGGCACGGTCCCGGTGCCGTCGTCGGGGGCGCTCGCGGCGTCGGCGCCCGGAGCGGTGGCGGCGAGGGCGAGGGCCTCGACGGTCTGGTGCTGGAAGATGTCGCGCGGGGTGAGGACGAGTCCGGCCTCACGGGCCCGGCTGACGAGCTGGATGGAGACGATGCTGTCGCCGCCCATGGCGAAGAAGTTGTCGTCGACGGCGACCTCGGCGACGCCGAGCAGGTCGGCGAAGAGCGTGCACAGCAGTTGCTCGCGCTCGTTGCGCGGGGCGCGGCCGCCGCCGCCCTCGTACCGGGGTGCGGGCAGGGCCCTGCGGTCCAGCTTTCCGGTGCGGGTCAGGGGCAGTTCGGCGAGTTCGACGAACGCGGCGGGCGTCATGTAGTCGGGCAGCAGGGCCGCGACGTGGGCACGCAGCGCGTCGGCGTCGAGCGGCCGGCCGGCGGTCGGGACGGCGTAGGCGACCAGGCGCTTGTCGCCGGGCCGGTCCTCGCGGACCACGACGACGGTCTGGGCGACGGCCGGGTGGGCGGCGACGGCGGCCTCGACCTCTCCGAGCTCGATGCGGAAGCCGCGGACCTTGACCTGGGCGTCGGCGCGGCCGGCGAACTCCAGGGCGCCGTCGGCCCGCCAGCGGACCCGGTCGCCGGTGCGGTACATGCGCGATCCGGGCGGGCCGTACGGGTCGGCGACGAAGCGTTCGGCGGTGAGGCCGGGGCGGCCGGTGTAGCCGCGGGCCAGGCCCTCGCCTGCGACGTACAGTTCGCCGGTGACGCCGTCGGGGACGGGCCGCAGGGCCGTGTCGAGGACGTAGACCCGGGTGTTGTCGAGCGGGCGGCCGATGGGGAAGGCGTTGCGGGCGACGTCCTCGTCGGTGAGGGCGTGGTGGACGACGCACAGGGTGGTCTCGGTGGGGCCGTAGCTGTTGGTGAGGCGGGCTCCGGCGGTCTGCTCCAGAACCTTGCGGACGGCGGTCGCCGAGGCGGTGTCGCCGCCGACGTAGATGTCGCGCAGGTCGCGGAAGGCGTCGGCGTGGTTCTCGGCGAGGAGCCGGAACACGCCCTCGCTGAACAGGCCGACGGTGACGCGGTGCCGGGTCATGGTGGCGGCCAGGGAGGCGATGTCGGTGGCGTCTCCGTCGGAGGCGACGATCAGGGCGCCGCTGAGGAGGGGGCCCCACAGTTCGTACGTGGAGGCGTCGAAGGACGGCGGGGAGTGCATGAGCACCCGGTCGTCGGCGCCGTGGCCCCAGTAGCGGTCGCGGGCGAGCCCGGCGACGTTGCGGTGGGTGACGGCGACGCCCTTCGGCTCACCGGTGGAGCCGGAGGTGTACATGACGTAGGCGAGCCGGTCCGGGTGGATCGCGGGCAGTTCGGCGTCGGGCGCGCCGGCCGGCGGGAGCCCGTCGTCGAGCAGCAGGACGGGCGCGGAGCCGTCCGGGACGCGGGCGGCGGTGACCGTCTCGGCGAGGACGAGGACGGTCGCGGTGCCGTCGAGGATCCGCCGGGTGCGGGCCTCGGGGCTGCGCACGTCCAGCGGTACGTACACGCCGCCGGCCTTGGCGACGGCGAGGGTCGCCACGACGTGGGCGGCCCGGTCGGCGAGGAGCAGCGCGATCCGGTCCTCGGGGCGGACGCCCCGGCCGAGCAGGGTGCGGGCGAGCCGGTCGGAGCGCGCGTCGAGTTCGGCGTAGGTGAGGGTGAGGTCGCCGCGGACGAGGGCGGTCGCCTCGGGGGTGAGGGCGGCCTGGCGGCGGAACAGCTGGGGCAGCGACGCCTCGGGGCGCGGGTGGCCGGTGGCGTTGCGGACGACGAGGAGGTCGTGGAGTTCCGCGTCGTCGAGGACCGCGAGGCCGCTGATCGGCAGCTCGGGGGTGTGCGCGGCGGCGGTGAGGAGCCGCTGGAGCCGGGCGGCGACCGTTTCCGCGGTGGAGCGGTCGAACAGGTCGAGGGCGTACTCGATCCGGCCGAGGACGCCGTCGGCGGCGCCGTCGTCGGTGTGCCGCTCCCAGAGGCTGACGGACAGGTCGAACTTGGCGACCGGGGCGTCGGCGCCCTCGACCTCGATCCGCAGTCCGGGCAGGTCGATCTCGGGCCGGCCGGTGTTGTGCAGGATCAGCATGACCTGGAAGAGCGGGTGGCGAGCCAGGGACCGTACCGGGTTCAGCTCCTCCACCAGACGCTCGAACGGCAGGTCCTGATGGGTGTACGCGGCGAGGTCGGTCTCGCGGACCCGGGCGAGAAGTTCGCGGAAGGTCGGGTCGCCGGAGGTGTCGGTGCGCAGGACCAGGGTGTTGACGAAGAAGCCGACCAGCTCGTCGAGGGCGTCGTCGGTGCGTCCGGCGATGGGCGTGCCGATCGGGATGTCGCCGCCGGCGCCGAGCCGCGTCAGCAGGGCGGCCAGACCGGCCTGGAGGACCATGAAGAGGCTGACGCCGTGGGCGCGGGCGAGCGCGGCGAGCGCGGCGTGGGTCTCGGCGTCGAGCTCAAGCGGCACGTTGTCGCCGCGGTAGGTGGCGACCTCGGGCCGGGGCCGGTCGGCGGGCAGGTCGAGTTCCTCGGGGAGGCCGTCGAGGGCGGCCTTCCAGTGGTCGAGCTGCCGGGTGAGCTGGCTGTCCGGGTCGGTCTCGTCGCCCATGACCGTCCGCTGCCACAGGGTGTAGTCGGCGTACTGGACCGGCAGCGGCTCCCAGGCCGGTGCGGCGCCACGGGTACGGACGGCGTAGGCCCGGGACAGGTCGGCGAGCAGCGGGGTGAGGGACCAGCCGTCGCTGGCGATGTGGTGGGTGACGAGGACGAGCACGCAGGCGCCGGAGCCGTCGGCGGTGAGCAGGCGGGCCCGCAGCGGCGGCTGGACGGTCAGGTCGAAGCCGCCGAGGACGGTGTCGGTGATCGCCTGCTCCAGCTCGTCGGCCGGGACGGCGCGTTCGTCGAGGACGGCGGCGCCCTCGACCGGGCCGAGGACGTGCTGGCGGGGGACGCCGTCGGTCTCCGGGAAGACGGTGCGCAGGCTCTCGTGGCGGTCGGTGACGTCACGGAGCGCGGCGCGCAGGGCGGCGCGGTCGAGCGTGCCGGCGAGACGGAGCACGAGGGGCACGTTGTAGGTGGCGTTGGGGCCTTCGAGCCGGTTGAGGAACCACAGCCGGGTCTGGGCGAAGGACAGCGGGACGCGGTCGCCGCGGTCGGCGGGGACGAGCGCGGGGCGCGTCTCGCCGGGGGTGGTGAGCCGGGCGGCGACGCCGGCGACGGTCGGGGCGTCGAACAGCGCTTTGACGCCGACGCGGACCCCGAGGGTGGAGGCGATGCGGCTGAGCAGCCGCATGGCGAGCAGGGAGTGGCCGCCGAGGGCGAAGAAGTCGTCGTCGACGCCGACGCGTGCGACGCCGAGGACGTCGGCGAACAGGCCGGCGAGGATCTCCTCCGCCGGGGTGCGCGGGGTGCGGGTCACCGGCCCGCCGGCGGCCTCGGGGGCGGGCAGCGCGCCCCGGTCCACCTTGCCGTTGGCCGTGAGCGGGAGCGCGTCGAGGACGACGACGGCGGTGGGCGTCATGTACTCGGGGAGCACCCCGGCGACATGGGCGCGGACGCGGTCGGGCACGAGCCGCTCGCCGGGGGCGGGGACGACGTAGGCGGTGAGGCGCTTGTCGTCCCGCTGGTCCTCGCGGACCAGCGGGAGTGCCTGGCGGACGCCGGGGGCGGACAGCAGGGCGGCCTCGACCTCGCCGAGTTCGATCCGGAAGCCGCGGACCTTGACCTGGTGGTCGGCCCGGCCGACGTATTCGAGGACGCCGGCGGTGTTCCAGCGGACCCGGTCGCCGGTGCGGTACATGCGCGCGCCGGGCGGGCCGTAGGGGTCGGCGACGAACCGCTCGGCGGTGCCGGCGGGGCGGCCGAGGTAGCCGCGCGCCAGGCCGGTTCCGGCGATGTACAGCTCGCCGGTGACGCCGTCGGGCACGGGCAGCAGGGCCGTGTCGAGGACGTAGGCGCGGGTGTTCCGCATGGGGCGGCCGAGCGGGACCGGTCCGGCGGCGAGCGGGGCGCCGGCCGGGACGCGGTGGTCGAGGACGCCGACGGTGGTCTCGGTGGGGCCGTAGTGGTTGACGACGGCGACCTGCGGGTGCCGGGCGCGCCAGGCGGCGAGCTGTTCGGCGTGCAGGGCCTCGCCGCCGGTCATCAGCTCGGCGGTCGGGGAGAGTTCGTCGGGCAGGGTGTCGAGGATCGGCAGGTGGCTGGGGGTGGCCTTGAGGAAGGTGAGGCCGCCGGGGACGTCGAGGGTCTCGTCGAGGTCGGCGACGTGGAGGCAGCCGCCGGCGAGGAGGGTGCCGTAGAGGGTGGTGAGGCCGAGGTCGAAGGAGAGCGGCGAGTGGAGGAGGGTGCGTCCGCTCAGGCCGGGGTACTCGGCGGCGCAGCGCACCACGTAGTCCACCAGGGCCCGCTGCTCGACGACGACGCCCTTGGGCGCGCCGGTGGAGCCGGAGGTGTAGACGACGTACGCGGCGTCGAGGGGGGTGACGGGCGCGGTCCGGTCGCGTTCGGCCGGGGCGTCGGTGCGGGCGCGGGCGAGCGCGTCGGCGATGTCGGGGGCGTCCAGGACGAGGACGCGGGCGCCGGCGCCGGCGCCGGCCAGGTGCGGGGCGGCGTCCAGGGTGGCGGCGGTGGTGAGCACGAGGGCGGGGCGGGCGTCGGCGAGGAGCCGGGTGACGCGCTCGCCGGGATGCTCGGGGTCGAGCGGCAGGTAGGCGGCGCCGGCCTTGCCGACGGCGAGCATCGCCGCGACGGCGGTGGCCGAGCGGGGCAGGGCGAGGGCGACCAGGGTGTCCTGGCCGGCGCCGTGCTCCAGGAGCAGGTGGGCGAGGCGGTTGGCGCGGGCGTCGAGCCCGGCGTAGCTGAGCCGTTCGGCGCCGCAGACGACGGCGGGGGCGTCCGGGGTGCGGGCGGCCTGGGCCTCGAAGAGCTGCGGGAGGGTGGCGTCGGGGGTGTCGTGGTCGGTGGCGTTGCGGGTGACGAGCAGGTCGTGCCGTTCGCTGCCGTCCATGACGGCGAGCCGGGCGAGCGACCGGTGCGGGTCGCTCAGGGCGGATTCGAGGAGCCGGACGAAGCGGCCGGCGAGCGCCTCGACGGTGGGCCGGTCGAACAGGTCGGCGGAGTAGCCGGCGGCGGCCTCGACTCCCTGCGGTTCGCCGTGCTCGTCGTAGCGTTCGGCGACGGAGAGGAGCAGGTCGAACTTGGCCATGTCGGGGTCGATCTGGGCGACGTCGGCGCGCAGGCCGGGGAAGTCGACCTCGGGGCGGTCCAGGTTCTGCAGGACGAGCTTGATCTGGAACAGCGGGTGGCGGTTGAGCGAGCGGCGCGGGTTGAGCGCCTCCACGAGCCGTTCGAACGGCAGGTCCTGGTGGGCGAAGGCGGCGATGTCGGCGGTGCGGGTGCGCTCCAGGAGTTCGGCGAAGGTGGGGTCGCCGGAGGTGTCGGTGCGCAGCACAAGGGAGTTGACGAAGAAGCCGACCACGTCGTCGAGGGCCTCGTCGCCCCGGCCGACGACCGAGCCGCCGATCGGGATGTCGGTGCCGGCGCCGAGGCGCGTGAGGAGGGCGGCGAGCGCGGCGTGCAGCACCATGAACGGGGTGACGCCGTGGGTGCGGGCGAGGCGCAGCAGCGCGCGGTGGGTCTCGGGGCCGAGATGGAAGGGCACGAGGCCGCCGCGGTGGCTGGGCAGCGCGGGCCGGGGCCGGTCGGTCGGGAGCGCGAGCTCCTCGGGGAGGCCGGCGAGGGCGTCCTTCCAGTAGGCGATCTGGGCGGAGACGACGCTGTCCGGGTCGCTCTCCTCGCCGAGGCGGTCGCGCTGCCACAGGGTGTGGTCGGCGTACTGGACGGGCAGCGGGGTCCAGTCGGGGGCGCGGCCTTCGAGGGCGGCCGCGTAGGCGACGCTCAGGTCGCGGGCGAGCGGCGCGGTGGACCAGCCGTCACCGGCGATGTGGTGGACGACGACGACGAGGACGTGCGTCTCGGGTCCGACGGCGACGAGCCGGGCGCGCAGCGGGGCCTCGCGGGTGATGTCGAAGCCGCGGCCGACCGCTTCGGCGACGAGGGCGTCGGCGTCGCGTCCGGCGGCTTCGACGACGTCGAGGACGGGGCGGGCCTGCTCGGGGTCGAGGACGAGCTGGCGCGGGACGCCGTCGGTCTCGGGGAAGACGGTGCGCAGGCTCTCGTGCCGGCCGGCGACGTCGGCGAGGGCGCGGCGCAGGGCGCCGTGATCGAGCGGGCCGGAGAGCCGCAGCACCAGGGGGATGTTGTAGGTGCCGTCGGCCGGGTCCATCCGGTTGAGGAACCACAGGCCGCGCTGGGCGTACGACAGCGGCAGCCTGTCGGGGCGTTCGCGGCGGGCGACGGCGCCGCGGGCGGGTCCCGCGGCGGCGATCCGGGCGGCGAGGCCGGCGACGGTCGGCGTCTCGAAGAGCGCGGCGATCTCCAGGTCCGCGTCGAGGGCGGTGCGGATCCGGGCGACGAGGCGGGTGGCGAGGAGGGAGTGCCCGCCGAGGGCGAAGAAGTCGTCGTCGACGCCGACCCGGTCGAGGCCGAGCATGTCGGCGAAGACGCCGCACAGGATCTCCTCCTGCGGGGTGCGCGGGGTACGGCGTTCGACGGCGGTGAAGTCGGGGGCGGGCAGGGCCTTGCGGTCGACCTTGCCGTTCGGGGTGAGCGGCATCGCGGGCAGGGCGACGAGGACGGCGGGGACGAGGTGTTCGGGCAGCGTGGCGGCGAGGGCCTCGCGCAGGCCGCGGACGTCGTCGTCGCCGACGACGTAGCCGACGAGGTGGCGGTGTCCGCCGGCGCCGGGGACGACCGCGGCGGCGGCGTCGGTGACGCCGGGCAGGGCCCGCAGATGGGCCTCGACCTCGCCGAGTTCGATGCGCTGGCCGCGGATCTTGACCTGGGAGTCGCGCCGGCCGATGAACTCCAGCTGCCCGTCGGGGCGGTGGCGGACGAGGTCGCCGGTGCGGTACATGAGGCTGCCGTCGTCGGCGAACGGGTCGGGGACGAACGCGGCCGCGGTGCGTTCGGGATCGCCGAGGTAGCCGCGGCCGACGCCGACGCCGGCCACGTACAGGTCGCCGGGGGTACCGGGCGGGACGAGCTGCCTCTCGTCGCTGAGGACGTAGAGGGTGGTGTTGCGCACGGCGTGACCGATGGGGGCGGTGATCCGCCGCTCGTCGAGGGTGTCGGGGGTGAGAACTGCGTGGGTGACGTCGTCGGAGCACTCGGTGGGCCCGTACGCGTTCATCATCGGGATGCCGGGGAAGCGGGCGAACCAGCGGCGGCACAGGTCGGCGGGGAGTTCCTCGCCGGTGACGACGAGCCACCTGAGGGCGGTCAGGGCGGGGACCTCCGCGCCTTCGTCCCAGGTGTCGAGGGCGGCGCGCAGCAGGGAGGGGACGACCTCCAGGACGGTGACCTCGTCGTGGCCGACGAGCCGGAACAGGCCCAGCGGGTCGGCGGCGAGGAGCTGGTTCACGGCGAGGACGCGGCCGCCGGTGAGCAGCGGGGCGATCATCTGCCAGACGGAGACGTCGAAGGTGAGGGGCGCGTTCTGGACGATGGCGTCGGCGCCGGTCAGGCCGAGGTCGTCGACCTTGGCGAGCAGGTGGTTGTTCATGCCCCGGTGGTGCACCATCGCGCCCTTGGGGCGGCCGGTGGAGCCGGAGGTGAAGATGACGTACGCGAGCTGGTCACCGGCCGGTGCGGTGGCGTCGGCGGCCGGGGCGGGGTCGGCCGGGTCGTCGACCGGCAGGGCCTTCGCGCCGGTCCTCGCGACGACGGCGGCGGCGGTCTCCTCGTGGCCGGGCCCGGTGAGCAGCCAGGCGGCGGAGGCGTCGGCGAGCAGGGAAGCGGACCGCTCGTGCGGGGCGCGGGTGTCCAGCGGGAGGTAGGCGGCGGACGCGGCCTGGATGCCGAGGAAGGCGGTGATCGCGGCGGCGCCCCGGTCGGCGAGGACGGCGACGACGGTGTCCTCCCGGGCGCCGCGGGCGCGCAGCCGGGCGGCGAGCCGGTCGACGCGGTCCATGAGTGCGGCGTACGTGACGTCGCCGTGGTCGTCGGTGACGGCGACGGCCTCGGGGTGCTCGGCGGCGACGGCGCGGACGCGGGCGACGGCGTCGGTCATGGTCTCCGGCGCGGCGGTGTCGTTCCATGCGACGAGGAGCCGGTGGATCTCCTCGTCCGAGAGGAGCGGGGCGCTGCCGATGCGGGTGCCGGGGGCGGCCGTGGCGGCTTCGGCGAGCCGGGCGAAGCGGGCCAGGAACGCTTCGGCGGTGGTGCGGTCGAAGAGGTCGGTGCGGAACTCCAGCGCGACGAGCAGGCCGGCCTCTTCGCCGCCGGGTGCGCGGTGCTCGCGGACGTTGAACGACAGGTCGAACTTGGCGGCGCCGGTGGGCACGTCGACCAGGCCGAGCGTGAGCCCGTCGGTGGCGGGCAGTGACCGCTCCGAGCTGTCCATGGAGATCATGACCTGGAACAGCGGGTGGTGGGAGGTGGAGCGGGCCGGGTTGAGCACCTCGACCAGCCGCTCGAAGGGAAGCTCCTGGTGGGCGTAGGCGTCGAGGTTGCTCGTGCGGACGCGGGCGAGGAGTTCGGCGAAGGTGGGGTCGCCGGAGGTGTCGGTGCGCAGCACGAGGGTGTTGGTGAAGAAGCCGACGAGGGCGTCCAGGCAGTCCTCGGGGCGGCCGGTGACGGGCGTTCCGAGGGCGATGTCGGTCCCGGCGCCGTGTCGGGTCAGCAGGGTGGCGACGAGGGCCTGGACGACCATGAAGGTGCTGGCGCCGGTGGCACGGGCGAGCTCGGCGAGGCGGCGGTGGGCGGCCGCGTCGAGGTCGAGTGCGACCAGGTCCGCGGGGGCTGCCGAGCCGGCGCCGCGGGGGTGGTCGGCGGGCAGGTCGAGGTGGTCGGGCAGGCCGTCGAGCTGCCGCTTCCAGAAGGCGATCTGGCGGGCGGCGGCGCTGTCGGGGTCGCTCTCGTCGCCGAGGGCGCGCCGCTGCCAGGCCGCGTAGTCGGCGTACTGGACGGCGAGCGGGGCCTGTGCGGGGGCGTGTCCGGTGCGGCGGGCCGTGTAGGCGTCGGTGAGGTCACCGAGCAGCGGGGCGAGGGAGCCGGCGTCGGCGGCGATGTGGTGGAGCAGGAGCAGCAGGACGTGCCGGTCGGGGGCGAGGGCGAACAGGGTGGCCCGCAGCGGGGGTTCCCCAGCGAGCGCGAAGCGGTGGGTGACGGCGGCGGACAGCTCGGCGTCCAGGGTGTCGTCGCTCACCGCGCGGACGGTGAGCGCGGGTGCGTCGCCGGGGGGCAGGATGTGCTGGGCGGCGACGCCGCCGGTCTCGCGGTAGACGGTGCGCAGGATCTCGTGGCGGTCGGTGAGGTCGCCGAGCGCGGCGGCGAGGGCGGGCCGGTCGAGCGTGCCGTCGAGGGTGAGCACGAGCGGGATGTTGTACGCGGCGCTGGGCCCTTCGAGCTGGTCGAGGAACCACAGGCGCTGCTGGGCGTAGGAGAGGGAGAGGTCGCCGTCACGGGACACGGGGGTGAGCGCGGGGCGCTCGGCGGTCGTGCCTTCGAGGCGGCCGGCCAGCCGGCGGACGGTGGGCGCGGCGAAGAGGGCCGCGACACCGCAGTCTCGGCCGAGTTCGGCGGAGATCCGGCGGGCGAGCCGGGCGGCCATGAGGGAGTGGCCGCCCAGCGCGAAGAAGTCGTCGTCGGCGAGGACGGTGTCGCGGCCGAGGGCGTCGGCGAACAGGGCGGCGAGGGCGTGTTCGAGCGGGGTGCGCGGCTCCCGGCCCGCACCGGCGGTGGCCGGGCCCGGCTCAGGCAGGGCCTTGTGGTCGACCTTGCCGTTGGGGGTGACGGGGATGGCGTCGACGACGGTGACGGTCGCAGGGACGAGGTAGCCGGGCAGGACCTTGGCGAGGGCGTCGCGGACAGCGGCCGGGTCGAGTCCGGCGGCGGCCTGGGCCGTGGGGACGACGTACCCGGCGAGGGCCGGGGTTCCGTCGGCGGAGCGGCGTACGGTCACGGCGGCCTGGGCCACGGAGGGCAGGCGCAGCAGCGCGGCCTCGGTCTCGCCGGGCTCGACGCGGTAGCCGCGGATCTTGACCTGCTCGTCGGCGCGTCCGACGAACTCCAGTGAACCGTCCGGGAGCTGGCGTACGAGGTCGCCGGTGCGGTACATGCGCTCGCCGGGCAGCCCGAAGGGGTGGGCGACGAACCGCTCGGCGGTGAGCGCGGAGCGGCCGAGGTAGCCGCGTGCGAGGCCGGGGCCGGCGACGTACAGCTCGCCGGTGACGCCGGGCGGCACGGGCAGCAGGGCGCTGTCGAGGACGTACACCCGGTTCTCGGCGATGGGGTCGCCGATGGGGGGCGTGCGGGAGCCGTCGAGGGCCTGGCTCATGGTGGCGCAGACGGTGGTCTCGGTGGGGCCGTAGCCGTTGACGAAGAGCCGGCCGGGCGCCCAGCGGGAGACCAGTTCCCCAGCGGCGGCCTCGCCGGCGATGAGGATGGTCATGCCCGGGGGCAGGTCGGTGGCGGGGTCCATGACGGCAAGCGACGACGGAGGAAGGATCGCGTGGGTGATCCCGGCCTCGCGGGCGAACGCGGCCAGCGGGTCGCCGGGCAGCAGCCGCTCGGCGGGGGCGAGGACGAAGGTCGCGCCGGCGAGCAGGCCCATGCACAGCTCGGGCACCATCGCGTCGAAGCCCATGGAGGCGAACTGGAGGACCCTGCTGCCCGGGCGGACGTCCAGCCGCCGGACGAAGGTGTCGGCGAGGCCCGGCAGGCCGGCGTGGGTGACCACGACGCCCTTGGGGCGGCCGGTGGAGCCGGAGGTGTAGATGACGTACGCGGCGTGCGCGGCGGTCAGCGGGGCGGTGCGGTCGGCGTCCGCGAGGTCGGCACCGGAAAGCGACGCCAGTTCGGCGACGACGGCCGGGTCGTCGAGGGCGAGCGGGGTGCGCCCGGCGGCCTCGGCGACGGCAGCGGTGGAGGCGTCGACGAGGACGCGGACGGGGGCCGCGTCGCCGAGGATGTGCGCGATGCGGGCCTCGGGGTAGCCCGGGTCCACGGGGACGTACGCGGCTCCGGTCTTGACCACGGCGAGGATCGCGATGACGAACTCGGCGGAGCGCGGCAGCAGCAGGGCGACCCGCTCCTCGGGCCCCACGCCGCGGGCGGCGAGCAGCCGGGCGAGCCGGTTTGCGCGCCGGTTCAGCTCGGCGTAGTCGAGGACGGTGTCCCCGAACGCAAGGGCGGGCGCGTCGGGCGAGGCGAGGACCTGGCGCTCGAACAGGGCGGCGAGCGTGGGGCCTTCGGCGGCGGGCGCGAGCGCGGCGGAGGGGCGGACGACGGCCGCGTCCCGCTCTTCACCGCCGAGCAGCCCGATCCGGCCGAGCGGCGTCCCGGGCTCGTCGAGCGCGCGGGCGATCCGGCCGACGAACCGCAGGTACCGGTCCTGGTGGGCGGCGAGCTCGGCCGGGGCGTACAGCTCCGGGTGGGCGTCGAAGTCGACGCGGATGCCGCCGCCGTTGCCCCGGTCGTAGACGGAGACGGCGAGGTCCTCGATGAGCCGCAGCGACATGTTGTGCGCGTCGGCGCGCAGTCCGGCGAAGCTCAGGTCGTAGTCGAACGGGACGACGTTGAGCAGCGGGCCGAAGAAGCGGCGGTGGTCGTTGGGCAGGCCGAGGTCGCGGCGCAGCTCCTCGCCGCGGTAGCGCTGGTGGGTGACGAGGCCGCGCAGGGCGACCCTGGTGCGTTCCAGGAGTTCGCCGACGGTCGTGGCGTCGTCGACGGCGACCCGCAGCGGGACCACGTTGGCGGCCATGCCGGGCGCGGTGCGGGACTCGGGGCCCGGGCGGGCGGTGACCGGCAGGCCGAGCACGATGTCGGTGAGGCCGGTCATGCGGTGCATGTAGGCGACCGTGGCGGCGATGACGACGCGGGAGCGGGCGGTGCCGGCCCGCTCCGCCGCGCGGACCAGGTCCTGCCGGACGTCCTCGGGCAGGTGCGCGCTGCGCCGGACGAAGTCGGCGGACGGCTTCAGCGGGCGGGTGGAGAGGGCGACCGGCTCGGGCTGGTCGGCGTACCGGCCGTGCCAGAACTCCCGGTCGTCGGCGAGGTCCCCGGAGGCGCGGTACGCGGCGTCCTCGGCGAGGAGGGTGCGGACCGAGCCGAAGGGCGTAGGGCCGGGGTCGGCACCGGCGGTGAGCGCGGTGTAGACGTCGGCGACGCGGCGGACCAGGAGGGCGGCGCCGACGCCGTCGAGCAGGATGTGGTGGTAGGCGTGGTACCAGAACCAGCGGTCCTCGGCGGCCTTGAACAGCGCGTACGTGAACAGCGGCGAGCCGGTCAGGTCGATGCGGCGGCGCAGGTCGCGTCCCATCCACTCCTCGGCGGCGTGGCGGGGGTCGGCCTCGCCGGAGACGTCGACGGTCCGCAGGGTCCAGGGGGGCTCGGCCCCGATCACCTGGCGGGGGCCGTCCTCGGTGTCGGCGAACCGGATGTGCAGGGCGTCCGCCTCGGCGGTCATCCGCCGCAGCGCCCGCTCGAAGAGCGCGGTGTCCAGGGCGCCGTGGATCTCCAGATACTCCGCCGCGCGGAAGATGGGGCTGTCGGGTTCGACGGCCTGCGCGAACCACACCCCTGCCTGAGCCCCGGTCAGCGGAAGCTGCTGCTCGCCGTCGGCAAAAGACTGAGACTGGTCCATGATTCCTCGCCATCCACCTACAGGTGTGCGACAGGGAATTCCTGGCACACCGCAAGAACAAACAGGTCAGTGGTTTCTCCGCAGACGGCGTCTGCTCACTGCGCAGGACGGTAGCCCGCGGCACGCCGACCCCTCTGGACAGCACCTATACGCCAAGCTGCCTCTTTTCGGGGGCCCTTGGGTGTGCGAGAAAGAGCGTGTTGAGGTCTACCCGGTATCAGGAGATCCGCATGTCCACTACCTTCCCAGTGAGTCAAGAATTCACTGGTGTCGCCGCCCGCGAAACACGCGACCGCGTCTTGGCGCGGGTGGAGCGACGCATTCATGAATTCCTCGCCGAGGAGCGCCGCTCCTGGGCGGCGCTCAACGCGGATTCGGCCGAACTGATCGACTGTGTGAGCCGCATGGTGGGCAGCGGGGGCAAGCGCCTGCGTCCCGCGTTCTGCGTCGCCGGCTATCTCGCCGGCGGCGGCGACCCGGAGGCGCAGGTCGTCGTCGACGTGGCGGCCGCCCTGGAGCTGCTGCACACCTTCGCGCTGCTGCACGACGACGTCATGGACGACTCAGGGCTGCGCCGCAACGAGCCGACCGCGCACGTCGTGCACTCGACGCTGCACACGGAGCGGGACTGGCGCGGCGAGCCGCGCCGGTACGGCGAGAGCGTCGCCGTCCTCGCCGGCGATCTCGCGCTGGTGTACGCGGAGCGGCTGCTCGTCGACTGTCCGCCGCAAGCCCGGCGGATCTGGGGCGAGCTGTGCACGGAGCTGATGGTCGGTCAGTTCCTGGATGTACGGGCCGCCGCCCGGTTCGTGCCGGACCCCGAACTGTCGAGCTGGATCGCGCTGTTCAAGTCCGGCCGCTACACGGTCTACCGGCCGCTGGCCATGGGCGCGGAGCTGGCCGGCGCGCAGGAGCTGCGGCCCGCGTTCGAGCGGTACGGTCTCGCGCTCGGCGAGGCGTTCCAGCTCAGGGACGATCTGCTGGACGCGTTCGGCAGCTCCGACGTGATCGGCAAGCCCGCCCAGCTCGACTTCAAGCAGCACAAGATGACGCTGTTGATGTCGATCGCGCTGCGCCACGAGGCGGAGGTCCGGGAGCTGGTCGGCGACGATCTCGCCGGGGCCGACCCCGAGCGGCTGCACGAGGTGCTCATCAGGACCGGGGTACGCGACCGGGTGGAGGCGGTGATCGCGGAGCGCATCGAGACCGCGCGGGCCGCGGTACGCGGGGCGCTGGACCCGGACTGGGCCGCCGAGCTCCACACGATGGCGAGGCAGGCCGCCTACCGTGACAAGTGACCTGAGCGGCCCCGGCCCGGCGGCCCCGGGCCGGGCCGCCCCGGCTGCGTCCGCCGCGGGCCCGGCCGCCCCCGGCCGTCCGAGCCCGGCCGTCTCCGGGCGGTTGGTCTCCGAACGGGTCGTGGCGGACTGGGAGTTCGCCGTGCCACCGGGCGCGGCGGGGACCTTCTGGGACGGGGTCGATCCGGTCGAGGGGCTCGACGTCTTCACGGGGGCACTGGCCCGCGGCGCCGGACCGCTCCCCGGCCCGGGGGCGGTCCGGCTGCGGGTGCGGGCGGTGGACGCGTACCGCCCGCCGTCCGGCGAGCCGCCGCCGGCGCCGGGCGGGCCCTGGGCCTCGTACAGCGAGAGCGGGGACATCCGCCGGATCCACTGGCCGGCCCGGGAGGGCTCGGGCACGGCCGGACTGCTGACGGCGTCGCCCGCCCCCACCCCCGCCCACGGCGCAGCCGACGGCACGCCGCGCGCCGACGACGCATCCCTGTCCGGCGGCGCACCCGGCGCCCTCGTGGAGGTGTCCGCGAGCCACGAGGCGTTCCGACGCAAGCTGACGCGGACGGCGCTGATCGCCCCACTGATGCTGAGCGGCGGGATGGCGCTGATCCACGGCGTGGCCGTCACCCGTGACGACGGGTTCACCGTGCTGCTCGCCGGGGCGTCCGGGTCGGGCAAGTCCACCCTCGGTCTCGCGGCTTTCGCCCACGGCTGGCGGGTGGTCGCGGAGGATCTGGTGTTCGTGACCGCTGACCGGGCCGTCGTGCCGCTGTTCCTGAGCGGCGCGTGGGAGTGCCGGGCGCATCCGGACGACCGGGCTCTGATCGAGCGGGTCACCGGGACGCCGGTCGAGGGGCACGCCTCGGAGCTGCCCGCGGACCACCGGGGGCGGGAGTACCTGTTTCCGGTGCGCCCCGGGGCCGGGCCCGCCCCGGCCCGGCCGCTGCCGGTGGACCTGGTGGTCTTCGTGGACCGGGACGGCGACGTCCCGGTCTCCTCCGAGAACCGCGCCGGGCAGGTCCTGGGCGCGGGCCCGCGCAGCACGCTGGGCGCGATGGCGAACCTCCTGCGGCTCGACTTCGCGCCGGTCGTCCGGGAGACGGAGAAGACGCTGCGGCGCGTCGTCGAAGGGCTGCCGTCGCGGCGGTTCGCGGCGACCGGCCGGATCGCGGACGACGTGCCGGCGTTCCTGGCCGCCCTCGACCGGTGGGCGTCCTGACGGTTCCCGCCCCCCACCGTGAACGCCTCGAAGGGCCGGCCCGCCCGGGCCGGCCCTTCGAGGCGTGTACGGGAGCGGAGGCGCGGATCAGGCCATGGCGACCAGGATCCGGCGCTGCCCGGTGAACGCGCGGCGGCCGTGCGCGACCGCGACGTTGTCGACGAGCAGCAGGTCGCCGGCCTCCCAGGCGACGTCCACGGCGGTCTTCATGCCGATCTCCTGGACGTGGGTGATGTACTCGGCCGGGATGGGGCTGCCGTCGGCGAAGAACGCGTTCTGCGGGAGCTCGTCCTCGGGGATGAGTTCGGCGAGCGCGGCGGCGTCGTCGCCGAGTCCGGCGATGTGCCACTGGTCGGCCTGGTTGAACCAGACCTCCGTGCCGGTGACCGGGTGCTCCAGCGTCGCGCGGCGGAGCTGGGTGACGCGGAGGGTGCCGTCGGGCTGCCAGCTCCACTCGGCCTCGGCGCCGTCGAGGAACGCCTCGGCCTCGGCCCGGTCCTCGGTCTCGAAGGTGGCCTGCCAGCTCTTGCCGAAGCCCATGCCGTCGTGGAGGTTCTGGGTGTAGCGGACGCCGGGGGCGAAGGCCGCCCGGATCTCCGGGTCGATGGACTCCAGCCAGAGCCGGCCGTCGACGAGCGGGGTCGCACCGCCCGTGGCCGCCGCCACGTCGCAGAAGAACAGGATCCGCGAGGGCCAGGTGTGCGCGTACGACATCTCGTTGTGCATGGAGATCTCGAATTCGGCCGGGTACTCGGTGGAGGTGTAGAGGTTGCGGCCGACCTTGGTGCGCGGCGAGTTGCCGTGGACGTACGCGAGCCGGTTCGCCAGCAGCAGGTCGGCGGCGCCGTCGTAGCTGTCGGCGGTGATGCCGAAGCCGCGGAGGTAGACGGCGCGTTCCTCGGCCAGGAGCCGGCCGACGTCGGTGGCCCGCAGGTACTCCTCCAGGCCCTGCGGGGTGGCGTCGGCGCCCACGTCGGCGGGGCGCAGAATCCGGGGTCGCCAGGCGTTCTCGGTGGTCACGTGGGGTTCCTTTCAGGAGGGGGTCGCCGACGGGACGGCGTCCCCGGCGTGCTGGGGGTCGGTGGGCCGGGCCGGGCCGAAGTCGGGGGCGCGGCGGGCCCGGAAGGCGGCCACGGCCTCGCGGACGTCCGGCGAGTGGGCGGCGACGACCTGGACGGGCGCCTCCCGTTCGAGGGCGGCCGCCAGCGAAGGCGCGTCGGTGTTCGCCCGGAGCACCTGCTTGGTGAGGGCCAGCGAGACCGGGCTGTTCGCGGCGATCTCGGCGGCGAGGCCGAGCATGGCGCCGGCCAGTTCGCCGGGGGCGGTCACCCGGCTCACCAGGCCGCGGGCGAGGGCCTCGTCGGCGGCCACGAACCGGCCGGTGAGCATCATGTCGGAGGCGAAGCCGAGGCCGGTCAGCCGGGGCAGCAGCCAGGAGGCGCCCATGTCGCCGCCGGAGAGTCCCATCTTCACGAAGGAGGCCTGGAAGCGGGCGCCGGGCGCGGCGAGCCGGATGTCGGCGGCGAGCGCCAGGGAGAGCCCGGCGCCGACGGCGGAGCCGTCGACGGCGGCGATCACGGTCTGCGGCAGGGCCGTCAGTCCGGTGATCGCCTCGGCCTGCCGGTGCAGCAGGGCGAGCAGGTCGAGCGGGGGCAGCGCGGCGATCCGGCCGACCTCGTCGATGTCGTACCCGGCGCAGAAGGTGTCCCCGGCGCCGGTCAGGACGAGCACCCGTACGGAGGAGTCGGCACGCAGTCCGGCACAGAGGTCCGTGAGGCGGGCGAACAGGTCCTCGTTCAGGGCGTTCCTGCGGGCGGGCCGGTTCAGGGCGGCCGTGACGACGCCCGGGAGGGGGCGGGTGACCAGGAGGGAGGGTTCAGATGCGTTCATGCGTCCGCTCCTCGGTGTGGCGGGCGACGAATTCCAGCGAGGCGGGCAGGGCGCCGTCGACGAACCGCCAGTCGTGGCCGCCGGGCCGCTCGTGGTACGCGACCTCGTGGCCGCGCTCACGCAGCGCGTCGCGGACCCGGCGGTTCATGGCCCGCATCCGGTCGTGGTCCTCGGTGCCGATGTCCAGGTAGAGGGCGGGCGGCGGGGTCCGGCTGTCCTGTCCGATCAGGCGGTACGGGTCGTAGCGCCGCCGGGTCTCGCTGCCGGGCGGGCCCCAGACCCGCTCGTGGCTCTCCACGGTGGGCATGGCGAACGCGGGGTCCGAGCGGAACGTGGCGTACGGATCCCCGGTCCGCAGCGGCGCCTCGAAGGCCCCGGCGTGCGAGGCGACCGCGCCGAAGACGTCGCGGTGCCGCAGACCCAGGAAGAGCGCGGCGGCCCCGCCCATGGAGAAGCCGCCGACGGCGCGCCCGGAGCGGTCGGCGCGGGTGTGGAACCGCGCGTCGACCGCCGGCACGAGTTCGTGGACGAGGTGGTCCTCGTACCGCAGTCCGGCGTGGTCGTTGACGAACCAGCGGCGTCCGCTCTGCGGCAGGACGACGATGGTCCGGCTGTCCCTGACCAGGTCGACGAGACGGGTGTTGACGAGCCAGGTGTCCTTGCTGCCGCCGTAGCCGTGCAGCAGGTACAGGACGGGGTGGGCGGGGCCGTCCTCGCTGTAGCCGCCGGGCAGGACGATGTTGACGCCCTTGTCGCGGCCGAGCAGCCGGCTCGGCCGGCGCAGGGTGAGCACGCGGGCGGTCACGCCGCCTCCCGGAGGGGAAGGGCTGCCAGGGCCCGGCGGTCGGTCTTGCCGGTCGAGGTGCGGGGGAAGGAGTCGGCGAGGTGGAAGGCGGCGGGGACCATATAGCGCGGGAGGGTCGCCATACAGTGGGCGCGCAGGTCGGCAGGGTCGGGAGCCGCGCCGTCGGCGGGCACCACATGGGCCTGGAGTTCCTGGTCGCCGTGGGCGTCCGGGACGGCGACGCAGACCGCCTCGTGGACGTCGGGCAGCCGCATCAGGACGGCCTCGATCTCCTCCGGTTCGACCCGGTGCCCCCGGATCTTGATCATGTGGTCGCGGCGGCCGAGGTAGAGGTAGCCGCCACCTTCCAGCGACCGGACGAGGTCGCCGGTGCGGTGGGTCCGGGCCGCTCCCCCGACGGCCTCGGCGGGCGGGGTGCGGCCCCAGTAGCCGAGCATCACCGAGTCGCCTGTGACGCAGAGTTCGCCCTCGGCGCCGGGGACGTCGGGGACCGGCCCGCCGTCCGGGCCGAGGAGCCGGGCGTCGGCGTACGGGCAGGGACGGCCGATGGGCGGGGGTGCGGTGCGGTCGGGGGCGAGGTCGGCGTCGGTGACCCGGTGGTGGGTGCAGACGTTGGTCTCGGTCGGGCCGTACAGGTTGTGCAGGGCCGCTCCTGGCAGCGCCGCGCGCAGCCGCCGCAGGTGCTTGAGCGCGAAGGGCTCGCCCGCGAAGAGCACGGTCCGCAGTCGTGAACCCTCCATCAGGGCGCGGTTCTTGGCATCGAGCATCCGGATGAGGGCGCCGGGCACCGAGTACCAGACGGTGACGCCCTCCTCGGCGACCAGCCGGTTGAGCGCCGGGCCGAGGGCCCGCTGGTGCTCGGGCACGAGGACGAGGCAGGCACCGGCGCTCACGGCGGCGAAGACGTCGAAGACGGACAGGTCGAAGTGGACGGGGGCATGGGAGGACAGCCGGTCCTCGGCGGTGAGCCCGAACTCGGTCACGGTCCAGTCGACGAACGCCAGCGCGTTGCGGTGGGACAGCATGACGCCCTTGGGCGTGCCGGTGGATCCGGAGGTGTAGAGGATGTAGGCGAGGTCGTCGGGGCCGACGGCGGCGGGCGCGAACCCGTCGGGCGCCGGCCGGTCCACCGCCTGCGCCCAGCTCGTCGACCGGAGCGCCGGGTCGCCGGGCGGGGCGGGCTCGTCGCCGACGAGGACGGCTGTGCGCAGCGGGGCGGGGACGCCGTGCTCCTGGAGCAGGGCGAGCCGGGGCGCGTCGGTGACCAGGCAGCGGACGGCGCAGTCGCCGAGGATGTACGCGGCACGGGCGACGGGCGTGGCCGGGTCGACCGGGACGTACGCGGCCCCGCACTTGAGGATCGCATGGAGGGTCACGAGGGTCTCGGTCGACTTGCCGAACCACAGGCCCACCCGGTCACCGGCGCGGACGCCCTGCTCGCGCAGGGTCGCGGCGAGCGCGGTGGCCGCCCGGTCCAGGCCGGCGTAGTCGGTGGAGCGGCCCCGGTGGCGGACCGCCTCGGCCGTGGGCCGGGCGGCCACGGCGCGGGTCAGCAGCTCATTCAGCGTGCGCATGGCGGGCTCCTGCGGGGCGGGGGGACGCGGCGCGGGCGCGGGTGGTGAGGCCGAGCTTCTCGGAGATCACCAGCCGTTGCATGTCGGAGGTGCCGGAGGAGATCCGGGTGCCGAGCGCGTCGCGCAGATTCCGTTCGACGTCGGTGTCGGTGGTGTAGCCGAGGCCGCCGTACACCTGGAGGGCGTCGAGGAAGGTCTCGACGGCGGACTCGCTGGTGCGGAGCTGGGCCGCCTCGGCGTAGTGCGAGGCGACGCTCCGCTCCAGGTCCCAGGCGGCCCGGTGGGTGAGCAGCCGGGCCTCGTCCAGCCGGATCCGCATCTCGACGATGCGGTGGGACACGGACTGGAACTTGCCGATGTTCCGGCCGAACTGCTCACGGGTGCGCGCGTACTGGACGCAGTCGTCGATCTGGCGTCCCATGACGCCGAGCAGCGGGGCCAGGATCATCGAGCGTTCCCAGGCCATGGTGGCGGCGAGGATGCGGGAGCCCTGCTTCTCCGCGCCGAGCCGCGCGGAGAGCGGGACGCGGCAGCCGCTGAGGGTGATCTCGCCCCAGGGCGCGGTGCGCAGTCCGGCCTTCTCGTAGCGGGTCTCGACGGTCAGCCCCGCCTGGCCGCGTTCGACGAGGAAGGCGGTGACGCCGGTGAACCCGAGGGCCGGGTTGACGGTGGCGTACACGAGGAAGACGTCGGCGAGGGGCGCGTTGGTGACGAAGCGCTTGGCGCCGTCGAGGACGTAGTGGTCGCCGTCGCGGCGGGCGGTGGCGGTGAGGGACAGGGCGTCGGAGCCGGATCCGGCCTCGGTGATGGCGTGGGCGCCGATCAGTCGGCCGTCGCAGAGTCCGGGCAGATAGCGGTTCTTCTGCTCCTCGCTGCCGAAGAGCAGCAGCGGGACCTCGGCGGCCCAGATGTGCGCGCCGAGCGCGATCATGAGGCCGTTGTCGCGGCAGCCCTCGCCCAAGCCCTCCAAGGCGAGGGCACAGGTCAGCGGGGTCAGGCCGAGGCCGCCGTACGCGCGGGGCACGGGGAGGCCGAGGACTCCGGCGTCGGCGCAGCGCTGCCAGTCGCCGGGCTGGAGCGTCCCGGTGCGTTCGCGGGCCGGGAGGTCGGCGCCGAGGTCCCGGCCGAGCCGGCGGAACCGGTCGGCGAGGGCGGTCTGTTCCTCGGTGGGGTCGAGGTTCACGGGCGGCCGCCGACCGGGTCGAGGGCGGGCAGCCCGGCCAGCGAGGCGGCGATGTGACTGTCGGAGACCACGTGGTCCTCCAGGGTGCCCGCCAGGTACTGGTCGTACGCGGACAGGTCGAGCAGGCCGTGGCCGCTGACGTTGAAGAGGATGACGCGCGGCTGATTCTCCTCGCGGGCGCGTACGGCCTCGTCGACGGCGCACTTGACGGCGTGCGCGGATTCGGGGGCGGGGATGAGGTTCTCGGTACGGGCGAAGAACGCCCCCGCCTCGAACACGTCCTTCTGCCCGTAGGCCACGGCCTCCATCAGGCCGCGGTCGTAGAGGGCGCTCACCAGCGGCGCGGCACCGTGGTAGCGCAGTCCGCCGGCGTGCACGCCGGGCGCGACGAAGGTGTGGCCGAGGGTGTACATCTTCGTCATGGGGGTGGTGCCGGAGAAGTCGTTGTAGTCCCACGCGTAGCGGCCCCGGGTCATCTTGGGGCACGCCTCGGGCTCCACGGCCACCAGCCGGGTCGTGGCTCCGGTGCGCAGCTTCTCGCGGTGGAAGGGGAAGGCGAGACCGGCGAAGTTGCTGCCCGCGCCCATCGCGCCGATGACCACGTCGGGGAACTCCCCGGCCAGCTCCATCTGGAGCAGGGCCTCTTCGCCGATGACCGTCTGATGCAGCAGGACGTGGTTCTCGCCGCTGCCGACGGAGAAGGCGCCGCGGGTCACGGTCCGGGCGTGTTCGAGGGCCTCGGCGTTGGCGATGGCGACGCTGCCGTCGCCGTCGGGCGAGGCGGCGAGCAGGGCGCGGCCCGCCTCGGTGGTGCCGCTCGGACTGGGGATGACGCGGGCGCCGTTGAGCTCCATCAGGACCCGGCGGTAGGGCTTCTGCCGGTAGCTGCAGTTGACCATGAAGACGGTGCAGGCGAGGTCGAGGGCGTGGCAGGCCATCGACAGCGCGGTGCCCCACTGGCCGGCGCCGGTGCCGGTGGTGATCTCCTGGACGCCGGCCTTCTTGTAGTAATAGGCCTGCGCAAGCGCCGAGTTGAGCTTGTGGCTGCCGGAGGCGTTGGCACCCTCGTACTTGTAGTAGATGTGCGCGGGGGTGTCGAGGGCCTGCTCGAGGCGGTGGGCGCGGATCAGCGGGGTGGGGCGCCAGCGCTGGTACTGCGCGCGCACCGGGTCGGGGATCTTCACATGGCGCTCGGTGCCGACGCTGCCGCGGTACATGGAGAGCGGGATGTTGGCCCCGGTGGACCCGCGGTCGGTGGTCTGCGCGTCGCCGGTCGCGTCGCCGTCCGGCCGTGCGGCGGGCCGGGCCCGGCGGACGTCGGAGGTCGGCACGTCGAGGTCGGCGAGGATGTTGTACCAGTGGGTCGGGACGTCGTCCTCGTCGAGCAGGTACTGGTTGCGCACGGCTTTCATGCCGGGGTCTCCGTCCGCAGGCCGGCGACATGCCGGCGGACGAGCTCGATCAGGTCGCCGACGGTCTCCAGGTCGGCCTCCATGACGTCCTCGTCCTCGATGTGGCCGCCGAACTCGGTCTCCACGGCGAGCAGGAGCTGGAGCAGGTTGAGCGAGTCGAGCTGGATCATCGGCGAGTAGAGCGAGACCTGCGGACCGATGTCCTGGGGGTCGAGCCGGAGATCGAGGGCGTCGACCATGAGTGCGCGGACCTTCGTGGCCACGTCGTCGTCGGGCAGCATGTCGAAAGGCTCCTTGGAACAGGAAATACTTCGGGTCGGGATGACTTCGTGCGGGCGGCGCCGATACGGCGCCGGAGAGAATTCCCGCGGC
This sequence comes from Streptomyces sp. NPDC056169, assembly GCF_042268445.1. NCBI lineage: Bacteria > Bacillati > Actinomycetota > Actinomycetes > Kitasatosporales > Streptomycetaceae > Streptomyces > Streptomyces sp. NPDC056169. The sequence continues at coordinate 25,409 of NZ_JBHJUO010000002.1, forward strand.
GGCCGGCGGTCGGGTGCGCGGGGAAGCCGAGGAAAGGAGCGGGAAGCAGGGGGGCTGCAACGAGGGACATACGGGGGTCAGTGCGGGGCCGCGAGAACGCGGGCGACGTCCGTGACGATCTCGCTCCCCTGCACGAGGGAGAAATGGTCGCCGGAAAAGACCTGCAGGGAGAATTCCCCGGACGTCGCGTCCGACCAGGCGGCGGCGTGCGCGACGGGCACACCCGGGTCGGCGTCACCCACGTACGCCGTCACCGGCACGGTCACCGGCCGCGCCGCGGCGGGCCGGTAGGTCTCGATCAGGGTCAGGTCGGCGCGGAACGACGGCAGCAGCAGGGCCAGCAGCTCCGGCTCGGCGACCACCGCCGGGTCCATGCCGCCGAGCGCGAGCAGGCCCTCGACCATGGCGTCGTCGTCCCGCAGATGGAGGTCCCGGCCGCCCCGGGGGCTCAGCGGCGAGCCGTGTCCCGAGACGAACAGGTGCCGCGGCCGGGCCCGGTACAGCGCCTCCAGACGCAGGGTGACCTCGTACGCGAGGGCCGCGCCCATGCTGTGGCCGAGCAGCGCGACCGGCCGGTCGAACAGCGGCAGCAGCTCCCGCGCCACGCTGTCGGCGAGCGGCCCCATGGCGCTGACGCACGCCTCGCCGAAGCGGTCCTGCCGTCCGGGGTACTGCACCGCGACGAGTTCCACGTCGTCCGGCAGGGCGTCGGCCCAGCCGTAGAACGCGCCGGCGGTGCCGCCCGCGTGCGGCAGGCACACCAGACGGCTCCTCGGCGCGGGCACCGGGCGGGGCCGGCGCAGCCAGCGCCCGTCCGGGCTCGCGGCATTCCGGGTACGTACCGGGCTGGGTATCACTGACGGCCTGCTTCCCTGGGCTTCTCGAACGGCCGGGAACTCACCCGTCCCGGCATTTCAAGCACCGCACCTTAACTCCTTTTCGCGGGTCGTCACCACCCGATTCGGGCGGCAGTTCGACATACAGAATTTATCCAGTCCGCGGGCGGCCGAGCTCCGTACATTGGTCCGCCGTCACGTCGTCAATTCCTTCCCTCCTGCCTGTTCGCCGGAGGAATTCAGCTCATTCGAACCTGCCGAAAGAGACCCGTCACGCCATGAATTCCCTCCCTCTGCACCAGGTCTACGTCGGCGGCCGGTGGACCGCCCCGCGCGCCACCGGCACGATCGCCGTGGAGAACCCGGCGACCCTGCGGATCGTCGGCGAGGTCCCGGACTGCGGCAGCGAGGACGTCTGGCGCGCGGTGGACGCGGCCCGCCGGGCGCTGCCCGGCTGGGCGGCGACCGGCGTCGAGGAGCGCACGGCGGCCCTGACGGCGCTGCGCGAGGCCCTGGTGAAGCACCAGGACGAGCTGGCGGAGACCGTCACGCGGGAGATGGGGTCGCCGATCACGTTCTCCCGGCGCGTCCAGGCGGGGCTGCCGGTGCGGGTGCTCGACGGCTTCACGGCGGAGCTCGCCGCGGCCACCGCCGAGGAGCGGATCGGGCACTCCCTCGTGGTGCGCGAGCCGGTCGGCGTGGTCGGCGCCATCACCCCGTGGAACTACCCGCTGCACCAGGCGGTCGCCAAGATCGGCGCGGCCATCGCGGCGGGCTGCACTCTGGTGCTCAAGCCGAGTGAACTCGCCCCGCTCTCCTCGTACTTCCTCGCGCAGCTCATCGACGGGATCGGGCTGCCGCCGGGCGTCTTCAACCTGGTGCCCGGCCGGGGCGCGACGGCGGGCGCCGCGCTCACCGTCGACGACGGCGTCGACCTGGTGTCCTTCACGGGGTCGCTGGAGGCCGGCCGGGAGGTCGGCGCGGCGGCGGCCCGTACGGTCAAGAAGACCTGCCTGGAGCTGGGTGGCAAGTCCGCCACGCTGGTCCTGCCGGACGCCGACCTGGCCGCCGCGGTCGAGGACGGGGTCCGCAGCGCCCTGCACAACGCGGGACAGACCTGCACCGCCCGCACCCGGCTGCTGGTGCCGCGGGCGCGGCTGGACGAGGCGCTGGACATCGTCCGCGAGGTCGTCGCCGGCTACGTGCCGGGCGACCCCGAGGACCCGGCGACCCTGCTGGGCCCCCTCGCCTCCGCCGGGCAGCGGGAGCGGGTCCTCGGCCATCTGGCGCAGGCCGCCCGCTCGGGCGCCCGACAGGTCACGGGCCAGGACACCGCGGCCGCGCTGCCCCCGACCGGCCACTACGTGGCGCCGAGCGTCTGGACGGACGTCAGCCCGTCCTCGCCCCTGGCCCGCGAGGAGGTCTTCGGCCCCGTCCTCGCGGTCATGGCGTTCGAGGACGACGAGGAGGCGGTGTCCCTCGCGAACCGCTCCGAGTACGGCCTCGCCGCCACCGTGTGGTCCGGCGACCAGGACCGCGCCGTCGCCGTGGCCCGCCGGCTGCGGGTGGGCCAGGTCGACGTCAACGGCGCGAAGTTCAACGCCGCGGCTCCGTTCGGGGGTTACAAGCAGTCCGGCATCGGCCGGGAGCTCGGCCGCCACGGCATCCAGGAGTTCCAGGAGGTCAAGTCCCTCCAACTGCCCGGCTGAGCGCGCCCGGTGAATGCCGCCGAGCCGAGGCCCCCGCTTCTCCCCCACCCCCACCCCCACGCCCCACGCCCCCGCACCCCTGATCCCTGCACCGCGACTCGAAACGACGGGTGACACCGTGCCCCTGCGCATGCCGCACATCCATGTGGAGTTCCCTCCGGAGCTCAGTCCGTTCGCCGACCGGGCGGAGGCCGGAGCCCGGGCCTTCGTGGCCCGCTTCGGCCTCGCCCCCGACGAGGCCGCCCGCCGCCACCACGAGCGCTCCCTGCTCGGCACCCTGATGGGCAGGGCGTACCCGCACGCTGGCGCCGAGGAGCTCCAGCTCGTGACCGACTGGATCAGCTGCATGCTCGTCCTGGACGACCAGTTCGACGAGACCTCGCTCGGCACGGAGCCGGAGCGGTTGCGCGAGGTCTGCGACGAGGTGCTCGGCTGGTTCACCGAGGACGGCTCCGTCGACGACGACCCCGGCCCGGCGGCGCACTCCCTCACCCAGGTGTTCCGCCCCGCCTACGCGGACCTGTGGCGCCGCACCGCCCCGCTGACCTCACCGGCCTGGCGCCGACGGCTCGCCGCGCACATCGGGGCCTTCTTCGACACCTGCGTGTGGGAGTCGGAGAACCGGCTCACGGGCCGCGTCCCCGGCCTGGACGAGTACATCGCCCACCGCGGCCGCGCGCTCATGCCGTACCTCGACCTCATCGAGGTCACCACGCACTTCGAGGTGCCGGAGGAGATCTACACGCTGCCGGCGTTCGCCGAGATGAACGCGGCGCTGTCCGACGCGGACCTGTGGACCAACGACCTGTTCAGCTGCGAGAAGGAGGCGCTGCTCGGCGACCCGCACAACCTGGTCCTGGTCCACCGGCACGCGCACGGCACGGACCTGCAGACCGCCGCGGACGCCGTCGGGGAGATGGTCCAGGGCCGCTTCGACCGTTTCACCGAGCTCAGTTCCTCCTTCGCGGAGCTCCTGACGCCCGCGCAGCGCGCGCTCTTCCCGGCGGACAGCCTGGAGCGCCACGTCGCGGGGCTGCGGAGCTGGCTCACCGGCCAGCTCCAGTGGCGCTTCGAGACGCTGCGGTTCGACCCCACACGGCCCGAGGTCACCAGCGCCGCGGGCTCCACTCCGCTGTAGGCGCGCGCCCTCGACCGACTTCCCCCACCGTGACCCACCGTGAACGGGGTACCCATGCGAGACCGTTACGCGACACTCAGACATCTGGAGACCCTCGACCCGAAGGCGGACCACCAGGAGATCCACCGCATATCCTCCGACCGCGAGTTCCCCTGGGACTACGGCCGGGGGCTGGAGGTGGCGATCTGGCGCACCTGTTGCGTGCCCGCCATCTCCGACGTCCTGGACGGCAGCGGCGAGTTCGCCCTGCGCGCGCAGAAACGTTATGACGACACCCGGATCCTGCTCGGCGAACTGGTGCGCGGGGGTTACGACTCCACGCGCGGACGCCAGGCGATCCGGCAGATCAACCAGGCGCACCGCAGGTTCGACATCGCCAACGAGGACATGCTGTACGTCCTGTCGACCTTCGTCTTCGAGCCGGTCCGCTGGATCGACCGCTGGGCCTGGCGGCGGACCTCCGAGACGGAGCGGCTGGCCGCCTTCTACTTCTTCACCGGGGTCGGCAAGCGGATGAACATCCGTGAACTCCCCACCGACTACCAGTCGTTCGAGCGGTTCAACCGCGAGTACGAACGGGCCCGCTTCCAGCGGGCCGCGAGCAACCACCGCGTCGGCACCAACATCCTGAACCTGTACGCGTCCTGGTACCGCCGCCCGGTCAGCGACCTGGTCGTGGCCACGCTGCCGTGCCGGCTGGACGCGCCGGCGCTGGACGCCCTCGGCCTGCCCGTCCCGCCCCGCTGGGTGCGGACCGTCCACCGCGCCGGGCTGCTCGGCCACGCAGGGGCCGAGCGCGTCGCGCCGCGGCTGATGGCGCGGCTGATGACCCGGCCGACCGCGCGGACGTACCCGGGCTACCCGCACGGTTACGACCTCGCCGACATCGGTCCCCAGCGGACCGTCCCGCCCGTGCGGCAGCAGCCGACGGCCCGTGTCGACAGCCTCAAGGACTGAGCGCCATGACCGAAACCACAGCTCTCGTCGCGCCCTTGGCGGCCATCGGCGACACACCCCTGCGACCGGTCGTCGTCCCGGTCGGCGACCGGACCGTGCGGATCTGGCTGAAACTGGAGGCCGAGAACCCCTTCGGGTCGATCAAGGCCCGTACGGCGGAGGCCCTGCTGAACGCCCTGGAGTCGAGCGGGGCGCTGCGTCCAGGGACGCGGGTGGTCGAGTCGACCTCCGGAAACCTGGGCGTGGCGCTCGCCGGGCTCTGCGCGCAGCGCGGCTACCGCTGCACGCTGGTGGTCGAGCCGAGCACGCCGCCCGCCAGCGTCGCGCGGATGCGCGGGTACGGCGCCGATGTCGTGACCGTGCCCGAGGTGCCTGGCGGCCGGACCCTCGGGGCCCGGCTCCAGGCCGTGCGGGAGATCGTGGCGGCCGGCTCCGATGCCGTGTGGACCAACCAGTACGAGAGCCCCGCCAACCCCGGGGTGCACGAGTGGCAGACCGCCGCGGAGCTGATGAAGGCCGCGCCGGACGGCCGGTTCGACGCGGTCGCCGTGGCCGTGTCGACCGGGGGCACGCTGGCGGGGATCGCGCGGTTCTTCCGCGACCACGCCCCGGACACCCAGGTCGTCGCGGTCGACGCGGTGGGGTCCTCGGCGCTCGGCGGCACCCCCGCCGACCGGCCGTTCAAGCTGATGGGCTTCGGCTCCGGACAGGTGTCGGGTTTCGTCCAGCCGCATCACGTGGATCATATGGTGCGACTGACGGACCAGGCGGCCGCCGCGGCCTGCGCGCTGATCGCCCGGAGGACCGGGATCTCGCTCGGGGGCAGCGGCGGCGCCGCGGTGCTGGCCGCCGTCTCCCGGGCGCTCCTCGACCCGTCGCTCCGGGAGATCGCCTGCGTCTGCCCGGACAGCGGGGAGAAGTACCCGCAGCTCCGCGACACCCCGGCCGACGGCGGTCCCGGCTGCACCGGGGAGATCCGCGCGGCCCTGGACCTGCTGGACCGGGTGCGTGCCGGGTGACCGCCCGTGCCCACCCCGCCGAACCCGCGAATGCGGCCGAACCCCCGGAAGGGGACGCACCCATGCCCCCGCACGACGACACGACGCTCACCTATCTGGACAGCGCCGACGTGGCCCGGCTCTGCGACGGGCTGCCCGTCGCCGACCTGGCACACGACACGCTGCTCGCCTACCGGCGCAAGGAGGCGGGGCTCACCCCCGAGGCCGCGCTGCGCTGGACCACGCCGTCGGGGGCGTCGGCGCGCAGCCTCATCCTGCCCGGCTGGGCGGGCGGCGCCTACGGCTGCAAGATCATCAACGCCTCGCTGGGCAACCGGCGCCTCGGCCGGCCGCGCGCCGCCGGGCTGGTCGTGCTCGACGACCCGGAGACCGCGCGGCCGGTCTGCATCATGGAGGGCGGCCGGATCAGCGCCCTGCGCACGGCCGGCGTCTCGATCGCCGCGCTGCGCGCCGTACGAGACCTGGCGGCCGTCCGGCGGGTGGCCTTCCTCGGCTGCGGCCGGCAGGCCGAGGTCCACCGGGAGCTGTTGGCGAGCGCCTGCACCGGCGTCGAGGAGCTGTTCGTACACGACCAGGACGCCGGCCGGGCCGAGGAGCTCGCCGCCCGCTGGCGCGCGGTGGACCCGGCGGTCGCCGTCACGGTGACCGCGGACGCCCGCACCGCCGTCGAGCGGGCCCAGGTGACGGTCGCGGTGACGACGACCACCGAGCCGTACGTGGAGCTGGACTGGGTGCCGACGGGTGGGACCTTCGTCAACGTGTCCCTCGACGACGCGGCGGAGAGCCTGCTGCTGGGCTGCGACCACCTGTTCGTCGACGACTGGGAACTGGTCGTCGACGACGACCACCGGCTGCTGGGCAAGCTGGCCCGGGCCGGCCGCGTCGCCGGCCCGGGGACCGCCGCCCCGGCGGGCGGCCGCTCGGTGGACGCCTCCCTGCCCGAGCTGTTCGCCGGTGACTACGCGCGGACGGTCGCCGGGGACGACCGGGTGGTGATCAACCCGTTCGGCATGGGCGTCCAGGACATCGCGCTGGCCGCCGCCGTGTACGCGCGGGCCGTCGAGCAGGGCGTCGGCCTCTCCCTGGCCCACTGATCAGGGGGCCGTACGGCATCCCCGCCCTACGGCCCCCCGCCGCGTCCGGACCCTCATGACCGTGGCCCCGCCGGTTGCCCGGCGGGGCCACGGTCGTACGCAGGGGCGAGGTCAGTAGGACTTCGGCAGCCCCAGGGTGTGGTGCGAGACGAAGTTGAGGATCATCTCCCGGCTCACCGGGGCGATCCGCGCCACCCGGGAGAGCGTCAGCAGCGAGGCGAGCCCGTACTCGGTCGTCAGGCCGTTGCCGCCCAGGGTGTGGATCGCCTGGTCGACGGCGTGGGCGCAGGCCTCGGCGGCGGCGTACTTGGCCATGTTGGCCGCCTCGCCCGCAGCCATGTCGTCGCCCGCGTCGTAGAGTTCGGCGGCCTTGCGGGTCATCAGCCGGGCGAGTTCCAGCTCGACGTGGATCCGGGCGAGCGGGTGGGCGACGGCCTGGTGGGCGCCGATCGGGGTCGACCACACCTGCCGGGTACGGGCGTAGTCCACGGCCTTGTCCAGGGCGTGCCGGCCCAGGCCGACGGCGAACGCGGCGATCATGACGCGTTCGGGGTTCAGCCCGGCGAAGAGCTGCTGGAGTCCCGCGTCCTCCTCGCCGACCAGCGCGTCGGCGGGCAGCCGCACGTCGTCCAGGACGAGTTCGAACTGCCTCTCCGGGGCGCTGAGCTCCATCGGAATCTCGTGGTGGGCGAAGCCGGGGGTGTCGCGCGGGACGACGAAGAGGCACGGCTTGAGGCGGCCGGTGCGGGCGTCCGCCGTCCGGCCCACGATCAGGGTGGCGTCGGCCTCGTCGACCCCGGAGACGAAGACCTTCCGGCCGGTGAGCAGCCAGTCCGTGCCGTCGCGGCGGGCGGTGGTGGTCAGCCGGTGGGAGTTGGACCCGGCGTCCGGCTCCGTGATGCCGAAGGCCATCCGGGAGGAGCCGTCGGCCAGTCCGGGCAGCAGCCGGCGCTTCTGCTCCGGGGTGCCGAAGCGGCTGATGACCGTGCCGCAGATGGCGGGCGACACGACCAGCATGAGCAACGGGTTGCCGGCCGCGCCGAGTTCCTCCATGACGAGCGAGAGTTCGGTGATCCCGCAGCCCCCGCCGCCGTACTCCTCCGGCAGGTTGACCCCGAGGTAGCCGAGCCGTCCCGCCTCCGCCCACAGCTCCTTCGGGGAGCGCGGGTCGGGACCGGCGCCGCCCCGGCCGCGCGCGAACGCGGCGACGGCCTCCCGCAGCGCCCGGTGCTCGGCGCTCTCCGCGAACGCGCCGCGCCCGCTCATCGGTCCAGCTCCGCGAGGATCTCGGCGGTGTGCTCGCCGTGCCCGGGGGCGGCACCGCGCAGCGAGTCGAGTCCGGCGCCGAACAGGACGGGAAAGCGGACCTGCCGGCGCGGCTCCTCGGTCGGCGACCCCGGCAGGGACCCGACCAGGTCGCGGGCGGCGACGTGTACGTCGGCCAGGAACGCGTCGGCGGTCTCGTACACCGGCGCCCAGGGCAGATCCAGGCCGGCGAGCGCGGCGCACCACCAGGCCAGGTCGCGGCGGGCGAAGACGCCGGTGAGCAGCTCCCGGATCCGCCCACGGGCCCGGGTGCGCGCCGCGCGGCGGTCGTACGCGTCGTCGTCGAGCTCGGGGAACTCCCCGGCGAAGGCCGTGCGGAAGGTCAGCCAGAACTTGTCCTCGAAGGTCGCGAGCGCGATCCGGCCGCCGTCGGCGGCGGTGAACACGTCGTTGTCGCCGGTGACCAGGGGGTTGTCGGCGGGGTCGGGCAGCGTGCGCAGAGGCAGCGCGAGCGGTCCGGCCCAGGCGGCGGCCGCCTCGTGCAGCGACACGTCGAGGTGCTGGCCGTGGCCGGTGGCGCGGGCGGAGGCGACCGCGACCGCGGTGGACAGCGCCGCGTACATCGCTCCGGCGAGGTCGGCGATCCTCAGGCCCACCCGGTCGACGCGCTCGCCGGGGCGGTGCGGCACGGCGAAGAAGCCCGCCAGTGCGAGGAAATTGAGGTCGTGGCCGGGCCGGGAGGCGTAGGGGCCGTGCTGTCCGAAGCCGGTGATCGAGCACAGCACCACCCGCGGGTTGGCCTCGCGCAGCCGCGCGTACCCGAGGCCCATGGCGTCGAGGACGCCGGGCCGGTGGCTCTCCACCACGGCGTCGCTGCGCTCCACCAGACGCAGCAGGGTGTCCCGCCCGGCCGGGTCACGCAGGTCCAGGACGAGGGAGCGCTTGTTGCGGTTGAGCGCCGCGAACGTCTCCGGCTCGACCAGCCTGCCGTAGTCGCCGCCGTCCGGGCTCTCCACCTTGACCACGTCGGCGCCGAGGTCGGCCATCAGCACCGTGGTGAATCCGCCGGGCAGCAACCGCGAGAGATCGAGGACCCGTATGCCGTCCAGGGCCGGCCAGCCCGCCGTCATTTCCACCTGCGACTCCTTTCGCCCCCGCGGCCTCCGGTCGAGGGCGGGCACAAGCGGGCGCACGTTACCGGCGTCCGGACGGCCGGCCCTGGACGGGATCTGCACGGTTCCTGCCTCCCCCGTCCGGTTCCCTCCCGGGAGGGAACGGCTTCCAGCCGCCGGGGGATCCGGCGTCAGGGGCCCGCGCGGTGGGATGGGACCAGCGCCGGACGGACCGGCAGCCCACCGCCGAGGAGTCACCATGCAGGTCAGCACCGCACCGGCCGCCCCGCGCACCGGCACCCCGCACGCCGGCGTTCCGCACATCGAGACCCCTCTCGTCGAGTCGCTCCGCCCCGCGGACACCGAGGCGCCGCTCTCGGACCACACCGTCGGCTCCCTGCTGCGCGAGGTCGCCGCGGGCCGGCCGGACGCTCCGGCCCTGGAGTCGGTCCCGGACGACGGCGGCGCCCCGCGCCGCTGGACGTACGCCGAGCTGCTGGCCGAGGCCGAGAGCGTGGCGGGCGGGCTGCGGGAGCGCGTCGGACTCGGCGCGCGGGTCGCCCTGTGGGCGCCGAACGTCCCGGAGTGGCCGATCGTCGCGTACGCGGCGGCGCTGGCCGGGGTGACGCTGGTGACGCTCAACCCGGCGCTGCGGGCCGGCGAGCTGACGCACGCCCTGCGCACCTCCGAGGCCGAGATGCTGATCCACGCCGACGCCGTCCGGGGTTACGACATGGCCGGGACGGTACGGGCGGTGACTCCGGACCTGCCGGGTCTGCGGCACGTCGTGCCGCTCGCCGCGTGGGAGTCGCTGCGGGGTGCCGCGCCGCTGCCCTCTCAGGAGGAGATCGCCGCCGTCCCGGCGCAGATACAGTTCACCTCCGGCACCACCGGCGACCCGAAGGCGGTACTGCTCTCGCACCGGTCCGTGGTCAACGTGGCCCGGCTGACCTTCGAGGGGCTCGGCGTCCACGACGGCGCGACCGTGGTCTCCCCGCTGCCGATGTTCCACACCGCCGGCTGTGTCATCTCCTGCCTGGGGCCGCTGTGGAGCGGCGGCGTCTTCACGCTCCTGGAGCGTTTCGACCCCAAGGTCCTCTTCGAGGTGCTGCGCCGCTCGCCCGGCGCGGTGCTCACCAGTGTGCCGACGGTGCTGACCGCCCTGAACGACGTGGCACGCTCCGCCGACGGCGCGCCGGCCCGGCTCTCCTCCGTCCTCACCGGCGCGGCGCCGGTGCGCCCGCAGCTCATCACCGAGACCGAGGAACTGTTCTCGACCACGGTGTTCAACCTGTACGGACAGACCGAGCTGGCCTCCGTGGTCACCCTGACCCGGCCGGACGACACCGCCGAGGACAAGACCAGCACCGTCGGCCGGCCGCTGCCGCACGTCGCGTGCAAGATCGTGGACCCGGACACCGGCCGGGTGCAGCCGCTCGGCGTCCCCGGCGAGATCTGCGCCCGCGGCTACCAGCAGCTCCTCGCGTACTACGGCGACGCGGAGGCCACCGCGCGGAAGGTGGACGCGGACGGCTGGCTGCACACCGGGGACCTCGGTTCGATGGACGCGACCGGTGCGGTCCGGATCGAGGGCCGGCTGAGCGACCTGATCATCCGGGGCGGCGAGAACATCGCGCCCGGGCCTGTCGAGTCCTTCCTCAGCACGCTGCCCGGCGTCCGCGACGCCCTGGTGGTGGGGGTGCCGGACGACCGGTGGGGCGAGATCGTCGCCGCGGTGCTGCTGCCCGCCGCCGACCGCCCGGAGGGCCCGGACGTCGAGGAGTGCGTCGCCCTCTGCCGCGAGCAGCTGTCCCCGCACAAGATCCCGGCCCGGTGGTACCTCGCGGACGGGCTGCCGCTGACCGCCTCCGGGAAGATCCAGAAGTTCCGGGTCCGGGAGCTGATCGCCGAGGGCGCCCTCCCCCGCCTCGACGCACCGCGCGCCTGACGCGTGCTGTCGAATCCCGCCTCTGACGTCCCGTCACCCCGCCGACGCACCCCCGGAGCCCCCGCCATGAAGATCTCCATGCAGCTGAAGTACGACACCGACATCGTCGCCGCGGCCGGCCAGGTGGCCGAACTTGAGCGGGCCGGCCTCGACCTGGTCTGGGTGCCGGAGGCGTACGGCTACGACGCACCCAGTTTCATGGGCTTCCTCGCCGCCCGCACCGAGCGGATCGAGATCGGTTCCGGCATCCTCTCGGTGTTCAGCCGGACGCCCGCCCTGCTGGCGATGACCGCGGCCGGCGTCGACGCCCTGTCCGGCGGACGCTGCCACCTCGGCCTCGGCTCCTCGGGCCCGCAGGTCGTCGAGGGTCTGCACGGGGTGCCGTACGCCGCGCCGGTGGCCCGGACCCGCGAGACCATCGAGGTCATGCGCGCCTTCTGGCGGCGGGACGAGCCGGTGCGTCACCAGGGGTCCACGATCACGCTGCCGCTGCCCGAGGGGCAGGGCACCGGCCTCGGCAAGCCGATGCGGCTGCTGACGCCGCCGGTCCGCCCGTCCGTCCCGGTGTGGGTGGCCGCGCTCGGCCCGAAGAACGTCCGGATGGTCGCCGAGACCGCCGACGGCTGGCTGCCGCTGTTCTTCGTCCCCGAGTGGTGCGACCGGGTGTGGGGGCCTGCGCTCAAGGAGGGCGCCGCGACCCGCGCGCCCGAGCTGGGCCCGCTCCAGATCTCGGCGGGCGGTCTGCTCGCGATCGGCCCGGACGCCGAGCGGGCCCGGGAGCTGGCCCGCGGCCAGCTCGCGCTGTTCGTCGGGGGCATGGGCGCGCCCGGCCACAACTACTACCACGACCTGGTCAGCCGGTACGGCTATGCCCGTGAGGCGGAGACGATCCAGCGGCTGTTCCGGGCCGGCGACAAGGCCGGGGCCGCGGCCGCCGTGCCCGCCGCACTGCTCGAAGCCACCACGATCTGCGGCACGGAGAGCTATGTGAGGGATCGCCTGGACGCCTACCGCGAGGCCGGGGTCACCCATCTCCAGGTCGTGCCGGTGCCGCAGGAGGGCGAGTCCGAGGCGACGGTGGTCTCCCGCCTGAAGGACCTCGTCGGCTGACGGATGCCGTCGGCCCCGGGAGCCCCGGAGCCTTCTCAGCCCACGCCGACGAACCCCGACTCGTACGCCAGGACCACCGCCTGCGTCCGGTCGCGCGCCCCCAGCTTCGCCAGGGTGCCGCTGACATGGGTCTTGACCGTCTGCACCCCCAGGAACAGCTGCGCGGCGATCTCCGCGTTGGACATCCCCCGCGCCATCAGCCGCAGCACGTCCGCCTCCCGCTCCGTGAGCTGGGCGCGGGCCAGCGCGTCGCCCGGCTCTCGGGCCTGACGCCCCTCCACCAGCGAGCGGATCGCGGCGGGGAAGAGCACCGAGTCCCCGGTCGCCACGGTTCGGACGGCCTGGACGATCTCGGCGGGCCGGGACCGCTTGAGCAGGAACCCCGACGCCCCTTCCCTGAGCGCCTCGTAGACGTAGTCGTCCCGCTCGAACGTGGTGATCACCAGGACTCTCGGCGGGTCGGCGACGGCGGCCATGAGATCGCGGGTCGCGGTGATGCCGTCGACGGTGGGCATCCGTACGTCCATGACGACGACGTCCGGGCGCAGCCTCCGGACGAGCGGCACCACCTCGCAGCCGTCGGAGGCCTCGCCGGCCACGGTGATGCCCTCGGCGTTGCCGAGGATGGCCGACATGCCGGCCCGGACGAGCTCCTCGTCGTCGACGAGGAGTACGGAGATGTCCATGATCACGATCCCAACCGTAGGGGAAGACGGGCGCTGACGGTCCAGCGCCCCGATGCGGCTCCGGCGGTGGCCCGGCCGCCCAGCAGTGCGGCGCGCTCCCGCAGACTTCGCAGCCCCTTGCCGGTGCCGGGAGCCCGCGGGGCCTCCTCCACCAGCGGGTTCGCGACGGTGAGCCGGACCTGTTCGCCGGTGACGTCCAGGTCGACGTCCACGGGTGAACCGGGCGCGTGCTTCATGGCGTTGGTGAGCGCCTCCTGAAGGATGCGGTACGCCTCGCGGGAGACGACGCCCGGCACGGCGTCGACCTCGGCGGCGGTGCGCGAGCGCACCGTGACGCCCGCCGCGCGGCTGGCCTCCAGGAGCTGTCCGATGTCCGCGAGCGTGGGCCGGACGGTGCGGGCGGCCAGCTCGTCTTCCTTCAGATAGCCGAGGGTGCGCTCCAGGTCGTCCATGGCGCGGCGGCCGGTGTCCTCGATGGCGGTCAGCGCCCGGATCGCGAAGTCTCGGTCGGTGTGGATGAGTTCGCGGGCCGCGCTCGCCTGCAGCACGGTGACCGTGAGGGCGTGGCCGATGGAGTCGTGGAGTTCGCCCGCGAGCCGGTTGCGGGCCAGCAGTTCGTCCGCCCGGCGCTCCGCCTCCGCGAGCCGCTCGGCCGTCGAGGGGCCCAGCAGCCGTCGCGCGAGGGCGAGTTGGACGTGCCCGGCCCATACGACCAGCACGAACGCGGCGAGCAGCAGCGGCGGCACCAGGCCCAGGTACCAGATGTGCCGGTGGCCGCCGGGGATGGTGACGCCGAGGATCGTCCGGGCCCCCTCGACGGCGGGCGCGGACGCCAGCGTTCCCGTGACGGACAGCAGCTGGGCGACGACCGTGGCGACGAGCAGTCCCCACCAGCAGCGCAGCACCAGCCAGACGCTGGTGCGCCGGCGGTCGGAGAGACTCCGGGCCGGGGCACGGCCGATGTCGTTCTCGTCGTCCGGAACGAGCAGCAGCCGCGCCTGGATGCCCTCCGCGCGCCGCGTCCCCGGCACCAGGCCGAGCAGCAGCAGGGGGACCACCGGCACGAGGGCGCAGGCCGCGAGGGTACGGCCCAGGTTGTCGGTGATGCCGGGCCACACCAGCACGCAGACCGGTCCCACGGCCCCGCCGAGCAGCAGATGGAGCCCGCGGGCGTACGTACGGCCCTGGCGCAGGGCGTCGTGGAGCGTCGACGGCAGACGTCTCATGTGGATCAGCTCCCTCCCCGGGGGGAGGTGACTCCCGCCGTCGGGGGATCCGTCCGGGGCCGCCGGACGATTGGCTTGGGGACATGAACAGGGACAACGGAACGGCGCACGGTGCGGGCGACGCACCCGCCGTGGAAGTACGGGGTCTGGTGAAGGCCTACGGCGACAGGACGGTGGTGCAGGGTCTCACCTTCCAGGTGCGGGCCGGTTCGGTCACCGGCTTCCTCGGCCCGAACGGTGCGGGGAAGTCGACCACCCTGCGGATGATCCTGGGGCTTGACCGGCCCACGGCGGGCGAGGTGCTGATCGCGGGACGGCCGTACGGCCGGCTGGTCGAGCCGCTGCGCCACGTCGGCGCGCTGCTGGACGCCGGCGCGGCGCATCCGGGACGAACCGCGCGCGACCATCTGCTCTGCATCGCCCACGCCGGGCGCATGCCGCGGGCGCGGGTCGACGAGGTGCTGGAGCAGGTCGGCCTGGAGTCCGCGGCCCGTCGGCGGGTCGGCGGGTTCTCGCTGGGGATGCGTCAGCGCCTGGGCATCGCCGCGGCTCTGCTCGGCGACCCCGAGGTGCTGATCCTCGACGAGCCGGTCAACGGCCTGGACCCGGAGGGCATCCGCTGGCTGCGGCACTTCCTCAAGGGGTTGGCGGCGCGGGGGCGGGCGGTGCTGATCTCCAGTCATCTGATGACGGAGACGGCGCTGCTTGCGGACCGGCTGGTCGTGATCGGCCGGGGCCGGCTGCTGGCGGACGTGTCCATGGCCGAGTTCGCCGCGGAGCACGGCCGCTCCCGGGTGCGGGTGCGGGCCGACGAGCCGGAGCGGTTGCGCGAGGCCTTGGTGCGCAAGGGGCTGCGGGTGGTGCCGGGCGACGGCGGCGCGCTGGAGGTGCACGCGGCGGAGGCCGCCGATGTCGGCCGGATCGCGGCTCACGAGAGGGCCGCCGTCCTGGAACTGGTCCAGGTCGAGGACTCGTTGGAAGAGGCTTTCATGCGGATGACCGCCGATTCGGTGGAGTACGGGGGGCGACCCCTCGGAGAGGTGGTCTGACGATGTCTGTCAACGCGGTGCTCCGCTCGGAGTGGACGAAGATCCGCTCGGTGCGTCCGGTCCTGTGGTCGCTGCCGCTGGCCGCGGCCCTGCTCGTCGCCATCGGCGCCGGCGTGTCGGGGTCGGTCGGCCCCGAGGAGGCGGACGGCCCGGGCTTCGACCCGGTGCAGCTCGGCTACTACGGCATCCTCTTCGCCCATGTCGTCGTGATCGCCTTCGCCGTTCTGGTCGTCGGCAACGAGTACCAGAACGGCGCGATCCGGGTCTCGCTGGCGGTGGTGCCCAAGCGCGGCCTGATGTACGCGGCCAAGCTGACCGTCGGGGCGGTGCTGGCCCTGGTGGCCGGCGTGGTCGCCTCGCTGTGCACGTTCTTCCTCTCCCAACGCCTGCTCGGCGAGCACGGCACGGCGTTCGGCGATGCGGGGACGGTGCGGGCGATCGTGGTGGGGGCCCTGTACTTCCCGCTGCTCGCGGTCATGTGCATGGGGTTCACGGCGATGCTGCGCAGTCTGATGCTCTCCATGGGCGTCCTGGTCCCGGTGCTGTTCCTGGTCTCCCCCGTGCTGGCCGAGATCCCCGGCCTGAAGGAGCTGGCCTGGTACCTGCCCGACCGGGCCGGCCAGTACGGGCTGCGGCTCGACCCCGCCGTCGCGGCGCCCTACAGCCCCATGACCGGGGTGCTGGTCATGGCGGTGTGGGCGGCCGCGGCGGCGGTCGGCGGCTGGCTGACGCTCCGCACCCGCGACGCGTGAGCGCTCCGCCGCCGTGAAGGACGCGTGAGGGGACGGGGACGGTGGGCATCGACGACCGTCCCCTCACGCCGTTCATCGCTCCCAGGCGTGGAGGCGTACGAGGGGCGGAATCGCGTACTCCTCGCCGGCGCCCGCCGGGGGGTCGAGCAGATGGTGGTCGACAAGCCGCTCCAGGAGGTCCTCCGCCTGGCGTCCGCCGCAGCGCAGCACGGCGGCCGCTCCTGCGGGGGTGAACGCCCGGTCCGCGGACCGGGCGAGGGCGCGCACGGCGTCGGGGAGCACGGGGTCCAGGCCCTCGTACGCGGAGGTCAGCCGTTCCCGTACGGACAGGTCTCCGGCGACCAGCTCCGACAGCCGCCGCTCCTCGTCGGCCAGCCGGTCCGCCAGCCGGGCGAGGGTCCAGTGCGGGCGGGCGGCTAGCCGCATGCCCGCGATCCGCACGGCCAGCGGGATCCCGTCGCACAGCTCGGCAACGGTCTCGGCCGCCGTCCGTTCGGCCAGCACCCGCCGCTCACCGGCGATCCGGGCGAGCAGGGAAACGGACTGGTCGGCGGTGAAGCGCTCGACGCGGAAGGGCTGGGCGCCCTCCAGACCGGACAGCGGGATCTGGCCGGCCAGCAGCGCGGCGCCGCCGGGGCCGGACGGCAGCAACGGGCGGACGGCGCGTTCACCGGGTGCGTCGTCGATGACCACCAGGACCCGGCGGCCGGCGACGGACTCCTGGTAGAGCGCCGCGAGTTCGGCCTGCCCGGCGGGCAGCCCGGCCGTCGGCACGCCCAGCGCCCGGGCGAAGTCGCGCAGCACGGTGCGGACCTCGTCGGGCGTGCCGGTGCGCAGCCGGGCATGCAGGACGCCGTCGGGGAAGTGGCGGGAGACGGCCGCGGCGATCTGGACGGTCAGGGCGGACTTGCCGACGCCGACGGGTCCGTGGAGCACGGCGACCGGGGCCGCGCCGAACGCGGCCAGCGGCCCCTGCCCGGTCAGGTACTGCCGGACCTGGAAGTGCTCGGCCCGGCCCACGAAGTCCCCGACGCTCCGCGGCAGCTGGACGGAGCTCGGCGCGTCGGACCGGCCGGCGGGCTGCGCCGTCCTCGCCGTCGCGGCCGGGGCGTCCTCCCCCAGCACGGCCATCTGGGCCTCGCGGAGTTGGGCACCGGGCTCGATGCCGCTCTCGACGCGGAGCCTGCGGTCGACCGCGGCGAACAGCTCCAGCGCCTCCGCCCGGCGGCCGGAACCGGCGAGCGCGGCGAGCAGCCGAGCGTGCAGGCCCTCGTGCAGCATCTCGTGCCGGGCGATCGGCCCGAGCTGGGCGAGCACCTCCTCGTACTGGCCGCGGGCGAGGGCGAGATCGGCGAGGCGCAGCGCGGAGGCGACGCGCAGGCGGGCGTGCTCGACGGCGGCGGCGTGGCGGGCCAGCCGTGGCGGGGCGCCCTCCAGGAGCGGCCCGCGCCAGAGCCGCAGCGCCTCGGCGAGCAGGGCCTGTTCGTGCACCGGGTCGTCGCCGGCACGGGCCCGCGCGGCCTCGTGCGTCAGCCGGCCGAACTCCAGGACGTCGAGTCGGCTGTCCCCCTCGATCCGGAGCTCATAGCCGCCGCCGCGCCGCAGAACCGCGGTCCGGCCGGCGCCGGGCAGGGTGTGCGCCTCCAGCATCAGCCGGATGCGTGAGATGTAGGTGTGGATCAACTGGCCGAACGTGTCGGGCAGTTCGCCGTCCCAGAGGACCTCGATGATCTCGTCGCGTTCGACCACCTGATGGGCCTGGAGCGCGAGCAGTCCGAGCAGGGTCCGCTGCTTCGGCGTTCCGGTGAGCAGTTCGGCCGCGCCGCGCGTGGCGGAGAGCCGGCCGAGGATCTTCAGGACCAGCGGGGCGTCCTCGGGGACCTCCCCTTCGGCACCGGCCGTGGCACCGACCTGCGCGAGCAGCGCGGGTTCGTCCAGGGCTTCGGCGATTCTGCGCAGCGATCCGGATCTCGGGGCGCGTACCCGGCCCCGTTCGATCTCACGGAGCGTCCGCAGACCGATCCCGGACTTCTCGGCGAGGTCCCGCTGGCTGACCCCGTTGCGGGTCCGCGCGGCACGGACCAGGGTGGCGACGTCTCGTTCCGCCAACGCCGCCGGACTACCACCCGTCATGACTCCCCCATGCATGCTCGTTCGTTTCGCCGTCCGTCCCCGTCGTCCGCGACGGACCGCGCCGACGTGGTCAGCCGCGGCTGTTCCACTCCTCCTGGGGGTCGGTGACGATCGGGCCGTCGGCCACGACGGTGCTCGGCGCGGGGGCCGAGAGCTGCTGTTCGGCGACGGCCAGAACCGAGAGGCCGAGCATCAGCGCGGTGGCCGCGACGCAGGCGGTGCGCAGGGTGTGGGCGGTGCGGGTGGTGGAGGTGATCGCTCGCATGTCTCGGTCTTCCGTTCGCTCGTCGTTCGTGCTGCCGAGTGAGACTCTGCCAACTGTCGATCTACGCTG
Organism: Streptomyces sp. NPDC056169; assembly: GCF_042268445.1. NCBI lineage: Bacteria > Bacillati > Actinomycetota > Actinomycetes > Kitasatosporales > Streptomycetaceae > Streptomyces > Streptomyces sp. NPDC056169. The sequence goes on from NZ_JBHJUO010000002.1 coordinate 43,778, forward strand.
GATAAATCCTGGATATGCGCTCTGAGCTGCGGATATATCGTTCCTGCCGGAGGGCCGGGGGCAGCTTCACAGGGGTTCGCCGAGGGCTGTGAGGAGGGCCGCCGCGTGGTCGGCGTCGGGCAGCCCGAGCCGGGTGAACAGCGTGTGGGCCTGCCGGGCCCTGGCCGCCGCGACCCCGGAGTCGCCGAGGTCGGCGAGGGTACGGCCGAGCACCAGGAGGGCGAGCCCCTGGTCGCGCTCCGCGCAGCGCTGCTCGCACAGCACCAGCGCACGGCTCGCCTCCCTGACGGCCTCCTCCCGGCGGCCCGTGGTCCGCAGGGTCTCGGCCAGCCGGAAGCGGGCCTGCGCCTCCTGTCCGCGGATCTGCCAGGCCGCGCACAGGTCCAGGCACCGGGTGTGGCTCGCGATCGCCTCGTCGTACCGCCCCAGTTCGTGCAGGGCCATGCCCTGCACGTAGAGCGCGTAGGCGGCGCCGTGATGGTCCTCGACCTCCCGCAGCGCGGCCAGCGCCTCGGCGCACGCGACGAGCGCCTCCTCGGCGCGGCCGCCGCTCAGCCGGGCCTGCGCCGCGTTGAGCCGCGTCACCAGTTCGCCCGAGCGGTGCCCGAGCTTCTCCGCCAGCTCGATCGCCTGGTCGTAGCAGTGCACCGCGTCCTCGTAGCGGTGCTGGAACTGCGCTATCAGACCCCGGTCGTTGAGCGTCTGCCGGAGAATCACCCGGTCGCCGACCCGCTCGCAGGCCTCCGCTGCGAGCCGGGTGAACAGCTCGGCCTCGGCGAGCCGGACGCTCTGCAGGGCGGCGTTCCCGCAGACGAAGCGGGCCCGCCCTGCGACATGGTCGTCGCCGCGCAGCGCGGCGGTCTCGGCCAGCGCCTGCGCGGCGGCGGCGAGCTGCCCGTACGGGATGTCCTTGCCGAACGGCGTGAGGGCGATGAGCAGGTCGGCGGCTACGCGCAGGATCCGCGGGGCCGCCCCGGCGGGGCTGCGGGCGGCCAGCATCACCGCGTTGGTGAGGCATTCGAACTCGGCGGTCACCCAGGCGCGGGCCGCCGCTAACCCGGCGAAGTGAGGCGCGGGCACGGAGCCGGGGGTGAGGAAGATTCCGTCCGGGTCGCCGGGCACCATGCACTGGAAGGCGGCGCGCCCGGCGGCCAGCAGGTGGTCGAGGAGCGGCGGCAGCACGGGGATGCCGGCCTCGGCGCCGCCGTCGCCCGGCGACACGCCGAGCTGGAGCGCGAAGGACCAGACGAGGTCGTGGTAGCGATACCGGCCGGGCTGCGGGGCCTCCAGCATGGCCGCGTCGACCAGGGACTCGAGGATCTCCTCGGTGTCGTACGGGTCGAGACCGAGGGCCGCGGCGGCCACCCCCAGTCCGATGCTGGGCCGGGCGACCGGGGCGAGGAGCTGGAAGGCGCGCGCCTGTTCCTGCGGGAGCTGGCGGTAACCGAGTTCGAAGGTGGCCGCGACGGCCAGGTCACCGGCGCGGAGCTCGCCGATGCGGCGGCGCTCGTCGGCGAGCCGACGGGTCATGGTCTCGATCTGCCAGCGCGGCCGGGCGGCGAGGCGGGCGGCCACGATCCGGACGGCGAGCGGGAGATGTCCGCACGCGGTCACCAGTTCGGTCGCTGCGGCGGGCTCCGCCTCCACGCGTGCGGCGCCGACGATCGCGGTGAGCAGCTCGATCGCCTCGTCGGCCGCGAAAACGTCCAGGGCCACGGCGGTGACCGCGCTGGGGATGCCGACGAGCCGGGTCCGGCTGGTGACGATCACGGCGCAGCCGGCCGAGCCGGGCAGCAGCGGGCCCACCTGGGCGGGGTCCCGGGCGTTGTCGAGGAGCAGCAGCATGCGCCGGCCGTCGAGCAGGGTGCGCAGGAGCCGGGCGCGGTCGTCGGTCATGACCGGGAGCGCGTGCGGCGGCACGCCCATCGCGGCGAGCATGCTGCCGAGGACGGCCGACGGGTCGGCGGGCTCGAGACCACTGCCGCGCAGATCGACGTAGAGCTGCCCGTCGGGGAATTCGTGCTTGATCCGGTGGGCGACCCGCAGGGCGAGGGTGGTCTTGCCGAGGCCGCCCATGCCGCTGATGGACGCGACCGGGAGCGAGGTCCGATCCGGGGCGGTGAGGACCCGGCTCAACTCCTCGACCTGTTCGGCGCGGCCGGCGAAGTCGAATGCGTCGGCGGGGAGTTGGGCGGGGCGGGCCAGAACCGGTGCGGCGGACTCGGGGTCGGGTGCGGAAGTGGTGCCGGTGTCGGGTTCGACGGTCCGAAGCGCCGGGGAGGGCTGCGGATCCTCGGGACTCCGCGGGTCGCGGGGGGCCTCGGGGGCGGCTGCGACCGGCGCGGTGCCGCGGACCGAGACGTCGAGGAGCGGGTCGCCCGCGAGGACCCGTTCGTGCAGCGCGGTCAGTTCGGGACCGGGGTCGACGCCGAGTTCCTCGGCGAGGACACGGCGTGCTCGCGCGTAGACCGCCAGCGCGTCCGCCTGCCGCCCGGAGGCGTACAGGGCGCGCATGAGAAAGCCGTACGGCCGCTCCTGGAGCGGGTGTTCCTGTGTGAACACGGTGAGGTCGGGAATGACCGCGCCGTACCGGCCCGCCTGCAGCTCATGAGCGAAACGTTCCTCCTCCAGCCCCATCCGCAGCTCGGTGAAACGAGCCCGCTGCTGCTCGGCGTACGGGCCGGGCACTCCCGCCAGCGGCGCGCCCTGCCAGAGGCCGAGCGCCTCGGCCAGCAGCCGCCCGCAGGCCTCGTCGTCGCCCCCGGCCCGGGCCCGGCCGGCCTCGGCGGCGAGCTGCTCGGCACGGTGCAGGTCCACCGAGAGCGGCGGCGCCACCATGCGGTAGCCGTCGGGCTGGGAGAGCAGCAGCCGAGGTGCGGCGGAGTCCTCCTCCAGGAGCTGCCGCAGCCGCCACACGTAGGTGCGCAGGCTCGCCAGCGCGGAGCCCGGGGGCTCCTCGCCCCAGACCGAAGCGATCAGTTCGTGCGTGGAGGCGACCCGGCCGGAGCGCAGCAGCAGCGCCACTAGCAGGGCCTGCTGCTGGGGAGAACCGATGGTGATCGGCGTCTCGCCCCGGTGCACGGACACGGCTCCGAGCACGCTGAACCGAATCGACCCCCCCATGGATCCTGCCTTCTGCACTCGCGTCTTCGCGACCCCCCGTCGCACAGTCGCCGGACGCCAGGCGTCCGGTCACGAGATCATTACACGGCCCGCAAGGAAGCGGCACCTGCCCCCGGGAATGTTTCCCGCGAACCCGTGCCCGGCATCGGGCCCGAACCGGGCATGAGGGGGCGTCAGCCATCAAGCAGCGCCACATGGACAAGATACGGGAGGAGGCGGACGGCCTCCGGATCGTGGTCGAGCAACACCGCGACGGGAGTGCGCCCTTGGGCCCGGAGCACCTCGACGAGCCCCGCTCGCGCGGACACCCCGTCCTCCACCGGGAGCGGCCGGGCGGCCGCCTCCCGGTCCGGTGTGACGGAGGGGACGGTCGGGACGGCGGGGCCGGTGGGAGGGGCGCCCTTCTCCCGGGCGATCAGGGCGCGTTCCGCGGCAGCCGCAAGGGCCTCGCTCCATGTGGCGGCGACGGCGACGACGGTGTCGTCCCCGAGCCGGATCGCGCAGGCCGGAACGGAGAGCAGCGCGGACAGGTCGTGGGCGACGGGTTCACCCGCCGCACGCAACGCGTGGAGGGCGGCGGGGCCCCCGTGACCCGGGAGCGCGAGCCGGGGGACGCGTACGCCCGGCTGGGCGAGTCGGTGGGTCACCAGCACCTCGCAGTGCCCGGTCAGCGCGGCCTCCACCGCGGCCGCCCAGGTGAGCCCGGCCGCCGCGCCCGTCGGCAGCCGGTAGGGCGTGCCCGGCGCCGGGGCCGGGTACGCCTCGGCCGCGGGGACCAGGCGCAGCCGGTCGGTGACGAGGTCCAGGCCCCAGACCTCACGACCGCTCCGGGCGTTCGGGGCGGCGGCGAGGGTCCCGTACGTGGCGAGCGCGTCGAGCAGGGCCGCGAGGCGGGCGCTCCGGGCGTCCCGCCCGTGACCCCACACGGTGACACCCGGCGCCTCGGCGGGCAGCGGCCCGAACGGGTCGGGCACCGCGACCGCGCACCCCCACAGGCCGGTCGGCCCCGGCGTAGCCTCCGGGACCGGACCGAGAAGCCCGGTCCGGGCGTCCGCCACGGCGTCGATCAGCTCCAACAGCCGTGCGGGCTCGACGGCCGCACCCCCGATCCGCCCGAGGAACGCGACCCGCGCCCCCGTCTCGGTACCCGCCCGGGTGGCCGATCGACCGGGCCGGGGCAGGGGCACGACGGGGTGCCGGCTGCTGGACGACGTCCGCACGTCGGTACGCACGAGGTACGGCTCTCCGGCGTGCCCGCGACCGCCTGCGCCGCCTCCGTCGCCTCCGACCCGTGCGGCTCCCGCGGCTCCGGCCTCTCCCGCTCCCGCTGCGGCGCCGCTTCCCGCTCCACCCGCTCCCGCGTCTCCGGTCCCTTCCCCGGCGCCCGCCGCCCCCGCGCCGCCGCGGCCCAGCCAGGCGCCCAGGAGCCGGTCGGCGATCCACTCCGCCCGCCCGGCGGCGGGCACGGCGCCGGCGGGGCCGTCCACCGCACCGCCCACCGGCGCGGCGCCCACCGGCCCGTCCAGCCGGCCCTGCGGCGGAAAACCGCGCAGTCGCCGCCAGGCCGAGGCCGCGGCGGTGCGGTCCGCGGGACCGAGCGGACCGGTCCACAGTTCGTCTTCGTGCACCAGCACCTGCCCCAGCCAGGCCCCGACGTCGGCGCACCGGTCGGCCGTGGCCGCCAACTCGGCTGTCGAACGCGCGACGTGAAGCACGGTGTCGGCGGCCGTGAGCCTCTCCCTCTCCGCCCACTCCGCGAGGCCGCCGAGAGCCTCGGCACCGCCCTCGTCCGTCCGGCGGACCCGGACGTCAGGGCACCCGGCCCGCTCCGCGGCCGCCGTGAGCGCCCGGAGCGCGTGGCCCTCGCCGGCGAGCAGCAGCCGCCCGTCCGGAGCCCGTCCGGGCCCGGTCCCCCGGACGGGCGGGCAGACGTAGGCGTCGCCGTCCGCGCTGCCCTGTGGCGCGACCTCGTCACGAGGCCGGTCGTCGTCACTCCATCGCGGACGCATGCGTCGGCTCCTGTCCCCTGGATCACTGACGGTCGGTCGAGGGGCTCCGCGCCCCCGGCCTTGATGAAAGAGGAAGGAGATAGGCAAACGATCAACGCGGGATATAGCGGGCCGGTTTCCACTCCCCTCCAGCGCGTCCAGCCGGTCGCCGTCGTAGCCCGTCGCCTCGCCGAAGCAGGAGCCGGTCATCCAGTCCTCCCTCGCCTTCCGCATCTCCTCGTCCGTGCGGCCGACGAAGTTCCACCACGACACAGAAATCCGTCCCGCCGACACACACCAGGCCGCTGGTGATGGCGTCCCGCCCGGCGGGAAGGACCCCGGATCGCGCTTTTGTGCCGGTCAGCGCCAAGGTTCCAGGGCCGATGATCAGCATGTCCCCAGTTCGCCCGGGGAGCGGGTGGCGCTACCTGTTCCGTGGCGTGATGGTCGGCGACGGCCACCGCCCCGCGGACACGCCGCTGCGCTCCGCCCAGGACGAAGCCCGTGTCCCGCCCGGAGTGTGGAAGAGCCGGGGCCTGGCCGAGCTCGGCCTGACGGACGGGGACGTGGTGACCGAGCGGCAGGCCGAACTCCTCCTGGAGGAGGGCCGGCACCCGGACGCCGACCGGATCGAGCACGGGCTCCTGGCGCAGGGCAAGAGCCCGGAGCAGGGCCGACGGGCGACCGTGCTGGACGGGCGAGGCCCTGGGGAGCCGGACAAGTCCTGAGCAGGCACACATGAGGACCCATCCTGATCCTGAGCGGAATAGTGCCGACCGCTGCCATGACGACCGTGCCCGGTCTGCCCCATGTACGCAGGTTCCACTCACTGTAGTCAGCACGAAGTCAGCACGGGAGGGATGAACACGGGTGCTGGCATGGGACTTCAGTCAGCACCGAACCAGCACGGGAGTCAGCACCGCACCACCAAAACGTGCCCGATCGGTGCAACCCGGACAGCCCCTCTCCAGACCCCTCGAAGGCCTTCGGCAGGGTCGCAGCAGCAGGCCATGGAGGCTGGGCGCACACGGCACACCCGAACTATGGTGTCCCACCACATACGCCGCTGACCTGCGTCTTCCTACGGTGTGGCGACACGAACACGTCCCCGCCCTTGCCTGGAAGTGGTGCACATGGCCGCCGCAACTCCCTCCCCGACCCCGCCCGGTTCCCTGAAGCGCATCGTCGCCGCCAGTCTCATCGGCACGACCATCGAGTGGTACGACAACTCATCAGACTGAAGCTCCGACCTGCGCTTTCCTCGTCGCCATGCCCCCGAAGTCAGCACCAAACCAGCACGGGAAAGTGCTGTGCTGATCGAGGAGACGAAGGCGAGCTAAGGGTTGTCCCGTAAGTGATCTTGCTCTGCGATGATCTCAACCGTGTCAGGCGTGATCACGGCATCCGAGCCGTCATGGATAGCTCCGTTCACCGGTCTGAGTCCCCGCGTCTTCGGCAGGTTGGTGACCGCGCTGCGTCGCGAAGGGGCCGAATCTCAGGGTCGGGGCCGACCGTGGAAGCTGTCGTTGGAGGACCGGGTGCTGCTGGTCGCCGCGTATTGGCGGACGAACTTGACGATGCGGCAGTTGGCCCTGCTGTTCGGAGTGTCGAAGTCGGCGGTGGACCGGGTGGTCGACGACCTCGGCCCGAGGTTTGCGCTGCTCCCTCGTCGGCGGTTCGCCAAGGACGCGGTGCTGATCGTGGACGGCACCTTGGTACCCACCCGGGACCACACCGTGGCCGAGCGGTCAAAGAACTATCGCTATTCCACCAACCATCAGGTGGTCATCGACGCCGACACCCGCCTGGTCGTGGTGGTCGGTCGGCCGTTGCCTGGCAACCGCAACGACTGCAAGGCGTGGGCACTGTCCGGAGCCGAGGAAGCCGTCGGCCGCACCACCGCGATCGCCGACGGAGGCTACCGGGGCACCGGCCTGGTCATCCCGCACCGCCGCGAGCGCGGGCAGCACGAACTGCCAGCCTGGAAGGAAGAGCACAACGCTTCCCACCGCCAGGTCCGTGCCCGTGTCGAGCACGCCTTCGCCCGCATAAAGACCTGGAAGATCCTCCGCGACTGCCGTTTGAAGGGCGACGGCGTCCATTACGCGATGAGTGGCATCGCCCGCCTGCACAACCTCGCACTCAGCTGACAGGCGAGCAGCAGATGAGGACCTACCCTGCCCAGATTTCCGGCCCCTGCTTGACGATGACGAGTCCGTACGTCCGGTCGGAGGGCCAGAGATCCACCTGATACAGAAAGTGGTCACCAGGACCGCCACCAGTGCCGTCCGGTGGTGGTCCGGCCGGGACGTAAGAGACCCGAGCACGGAGCAATCCAGCGGGAACGGCCAGGCTCGGCCCGTCGGCAGGATCGGTCCCGGGACTGGACATGGTGAGCTGACCCGTGGGGGCGTCAAGGTCGGTCTCCACGATGTGTTCGGCCGCCGGGTCCGTCGTGGGCGCGGAAGCGTGAACAGTGATGAGCGACTCGACCATGTCGTCCCGAGCCGTGCCGACGGAGATCGAGTGCGGTTCCACACCGATGCGGTGGACGTAGACTGCTTCGTCCGTCCAGCCGGCGGGTGCCAGGTCCGGGTCCATCGCGTGCTCGGCGATCCACGCGTCATAGGGATCAAGGTCTTGGACGTAGAACTGCCCGTGATCGGCGTCGATCATGAATCTCAGCGAAGCATCAGCCACTAGCGCAGACTATCGAAGCCGATGTGAGCTGCTGAGACAGGTGTAACCCAACTGGTCGGCCCAGGGCAGACCAGACCGGGCGGCCACCGAACCCCGCCTCGATCGCTCAGTCGACCACGTAGTCCAGAGCGGCACCAGACCCGTTTGCGGGACAGCCCTTAGTCGACGCCGCCGTAGGCCCAACCATTGACCCATCAGATGGTCACTCACAGCCACCAAATCGCCCGATGTTGACCGCTAACCGCTGGCCACCGATCTCACCACACCCAACGCGCACTGCATGCCCACAACAGGCGGAACGCGTGGTGCCGCAAGCCGGCCGGCCGAGTGGCCAGGGACTCGCGATGTCAGGTGGACTCGAGCACCGACTCGAACTCCAGCGGCAGGTGCAACTCAGAGGACGTCTCACGTGGAGAGTTGATGGTGCGGCATGATGCTGTCTCGTGAGGGTTGATCTGTCGCGCCGGCTGGTTCCGGATGAACTGTGGGAGCTGACAGCTCCGTTGTTGCCGAAGTTCGCCACCCGTCCGCAGGGCGGGGGTACTGCTCCGGTGGACGAGCGGGCGGTGTTCGCGGCCGTGGTGTACGTACTGACGAGCGGGTGTGCCTGGCGGGATCTGCCGGAGTCCTTCGGTGTCTCCCCGGCCACCGCGCACCGCCGGTTCACTGTGTGGACCGAAGCGGGGTTGTGGCGGCGGCTGCACCGGGCGGTGCTGGACGGGCTGGGTGCCAGGGGCGAGTTGGACTGGACGTCCGCGATCGTCGATGCCGCGTCGGTGCGGGCGAAAAGGGGGGCTCGTTGACCGGTCCGAATCCGGTCGATCGGGGCAAGAAGGGCAGCAAACTGCATGCGCTGTCCGAGGCCCAGGGCCTGCCGCTGGCCGTCGCGGTGTCCGGTGCGAACGTGCACGACAGCCAGGCGTTCAAGCCGCTGATCATGGGCATACCCGCCGTCCGTTCCCGGCGCGGACCACGCCGCAGACGGCCGGTGAAAATCCGCGCGGACAAGGCGTATTACTCCGCCGAACACCTCCGCTGGCTCCGCGGCCGGAATCTCGTCCCACGGATCGCCCGGCCCGGCATCGAGTCCGGCGAGCGACTCGGCCGGCACCGCTGGAAGATCGAGCGGTCGATCTCCTGGCTCTTCGACTACCGCCGCCTCACCGTCCGGTACGAGCGAAAAGGCAGCCACTTCCTCGCCTTCCTCGCCCTCGCCGCAGCCCTCGCCTGCTACAAGAAACTCGCCAAACTCACCACGTGAGACATCCTCTTATTGATCCGGAAGAATTGGGGTTCTGAGTCGTTGCTCCCTGCGTGAGTGAACTGGTGGGGACGCGGCAGTTCTCGCCTTTGGCGCAGGAGGCCCTTGGAAACCTGTTACGACTCACGGGAGTTCCTGGCATCCCCGTGGCCCGGCAGTTCATGGCCACGCCGGTCCGACAGGGCTGCTGGGCCGTTGGCGGTGACCGGCTGATTACCTCGGAGGTCATTGATGCCCTTCCGTGGGCCGCCCTGATGTACGAGAGGAAGACGACAGTGGCTTCGACGCAGTACGACCGGGTTGCCTCATCCGCAAGGGCGACAGGATCCGACGGTTTCGCGAGGCTGGCGCTCAGGCTGGACGCCGTGGTCACCGGTCTCAACGGCATCGCCTACCTGGCGCTCGCCACGGTCCTCGAATCCTTCTTCGGCGTCCCGACGGCGGTCCAATACCCGGTCGGGGTGTTCCTGCTCCTCTACTCGCTCGGAGTGCTGGCCCTCGGGACGCGGAAGGAGATCAACCGCACGGGACTGGCGGCGGTCATCGTGGCGAACCTGTTGTGGGTCGTGCTCAGCCTGGTGGCGGTGGGCTCCGGCCTGCTGTCCCCGACCGGCGTCGGCGCGGTCTGGACCGTGCTGCAGAGCCTGGTGGTCGGTGGCTTCGCCGCCCTCCAGTACGTCGGACTCAAGCGGCTGTGACCTCGTCCGGGCCCGGCCCGGGAGGGCCGCGGCGAGCAGCACGGCGCTCGGCGCCGGGAACACCCGCGAAGCAGCGCCACGTCATCGAGACGTCAGGGGTGCCCGGCAGGCGTTCGAGCAGGCGGACCCGTGCGTGGACGGGTGGACGGTAGGAGGCCCGGCCGCCGGGCGGCCGGGCCTCCTACTGGTTCTCTGCTCAGACCGCTGTGGCGCTCATCGCTGCGACGAGGCTCTTGGGGCGCATGTCCGTCCAGTGCTCGTTGATGTGGCCGAGGCAGACGTCCCTGTCCGCAGGGCCGCGGACGACTGTCCAGCCTGCGGGCACCTCGGCGAATGCGGGCCACAGGGAGAACTGGCCTTCGTCGTTGACCAGTGCCAGGTAGGAGTAGTTCTCGTTCTCGAACGGGTTCGTCATGACGTCCTCAATTCCTTTGGTGTGTGGAGTGGGGTGGGGGGGGTGTGGAGTGTGGGGTGGGGTTCGGCTCTTGGGTGGCGGAGCGGGCGTCTCACTCGTCCCAGGGCGCCTCGAACTCCTCCAGCTCCTCGGCGCTGAGTGAGATCAGCGGAGCGGTTGCCGGTACCGGCGTCGGCGTTCCCGCCGCCGGAATCTCGATCACGGTGGCGATGCGGGCGATGCCAGCCACCGTCTTCGCTTCGAAGACGTCGCGCGGGGCCAGCCCGAGGCCGACCTTGCGTGCCCGTGCCACCAGTTGGATCGAAGCGATGGAGTCCCCGCCCAGCGTGAAGAAGTCGTCGTCGATGCCGGCCCTCGCGATGCCGAGCACGTCGGCGAACAGGTCGCACAGCAGTTCCTCGTGCGGGGTGCGGGGCGCCCTGCTGTCCGGTGCACCGGCGAACTCCGGCTCCGGCAGGGCCCGGTGGTCGAGCTTTCCGGTCACGGTCACCGGCAGCGTGTCCAGGGCGACGAAGGCGGACGGCACCATGTAGGCGGGCAGGCTCGACTCGACCCGTCGGCGCAGTGCGTCGAGGTCCAGCCGGTCCGCCGGGCCCGCTGCCGGGACCACGTACGCGATCAGGCGCTTGGTACCGGGCTGGTCCTCGCGGGCGACCACTGCCGCCCCTGCGACCTCGGGGTGGGACCGCAGGGCCGACTCGACCTCGCCGAGCTCGATCCGGAAGCCGCGGATCTTGACCTGGTCGTCGGCGCGTCCGACGAACTCCAGTTCACCGTCCGCCGTCCAGCGCACGACGTCACCCGTGCGGTACATCCGGGCACCCGGTGCGCCGAACGGGCAGGCCACGAACCGCTCGGCGGTCAGAGCGGATTGGCCGACGTACCCCCGGGCCAGTCCGGCGCCCGCCACGTACAGCTCACCCGCGGTGCCGGGAGCAACCGGCCGCAGCATCGCGTCGAGGACGTACACCTCGGTGTTGACGAGCGGGCGGCCGATCGGCGGCGTTTTTTCCGCGAGCAGCGGCCGGGAGATCGTCGCGCAGATGGTCGACTCGGTCGGACCGTAGGCGTTGTGCATCTGCCGCCCCGGGGCCCATCGGTCCACCATTTCCTGCGGCAGTGCCTCACCGGCGACGACCAGGGAGGAGATCGACGGTACGGACTCCGCGTCGATCGCCGCCAGCACCGAGGGGACGACGACGGCGTGCGTGACGCCCTGGGCGCCGATCAGGTCGACCAGCTGGTCGCCTGGCAGACGTGACTCGCCGGGGGCGAGCACCAGCCGGGCCCCTGTGAGGAGCGACATGCACAGCTCGAACACGATGGCGTCGAAGCCGGGCGAGGAGAACTGGAGCACCACGCTCCGGGGGGTCAGCCCGGTGGCGGCCACCTGGGCCCGTACCAGGCTCGCGATGCCCTGATGGGTGACCTCGACGCCCTTCGGCACGCCGGTCGAGCCGGAGGTGTAGATCACGTACGCCGCGTTCTGCGGACGGGCGGCGGCCGGTCGTTCGGCCGGGCCGAGTCCGGCAGCCGACCGCCTGGCCACGGAGTCGCGGAAGGCCGCGTCGTCGGCGAGGATCCGGTGTCCGGCGAAGGGTTCCCCGGCCCAGACCGACCCTGCCGAGGTGATCAGGCAGAACGGTGCGGCGTCGGCCAGGACGTGCCGTACCCGCTCCGGCGGGTACGCCAGGTCCACCGGCGCGAACACACCGCCGGCCTTGAGCACCGCCAGTACCGCGGTCACCCAGTCCATGCCGCGGGGCAGGGCGACGACCACCCGGGTCTCGGGGCCGACCCCGGCGGCGAGCAGCTCGCGGGCCCACTGGTTGGCGCGGCCGTCGAGCTCGGCGTACGACCACCGGGTGCCCTCGCACACCACGGCCACCGCGCCACCGTCGCGTGCCACGTGCCCCTCGAACAGTTCCGCCATCGTCGCGGCCTCGACCGGGCTGTGGGTGTCGTTCCACTCCTTCACCACCAGCGACCGTTCCCGCTCGGACAGCGCGTCCAGCCGTCCGACGAGCCGCCCGGGGGCCTTCGCCGCCGTCACGAGGAAGCTCTTCAGCCGCTCCAGCAGCTGCCGCCCCTGCGCCGCGCCGTAGAGGTCGGGCCGGTAGTTCACCTCCAGCCGGAGCCGCGCGCCCGGGTAGACCGTCAGGCTCAACGGGTAGTGGATGACCGGGGTGTCCTCCTCGGTGAGGGGGCCGACCTCCAGGCCAGGGGCGCGCAGGGTGTCGGCGTCCCACGGGACGTTCTGGAACGCCGTGGAGGTGTCGAAGAGTTCGCCGAGTCCCAGGTGGCGCTGGATGTCGGTCAGTCCGAGGTGGTGGTACGGGGTGAGGTCGGCCTGCTGCCGCTGGATCTCGGACAGGAGCCCTTCCAGGGGCTGGGCGGGGTCGATGCGGACGCGCACCGGGACGGTGTTGATGAGCAGGCCGACGATGTCGTCCATGCCGGGGATCTCGGGCGGGCGGCCGGAGACGGTGGCGCCGAAGACCACGTCCTGCTGCCCGGTGAGGCCCGCCAGCAGGAGCGCCCAGACGCCCTGCACGACCGTGTTCATGGTCAGTCCGCGGCTACGGGCGACGGCGGTCAGCCGCCGGGTGGTCTCCTCGTCGAGGTGGTCGAGGGTACGCACGGGGAGCACGGTCAGCGACGTCTCGGCCCCGGGGGCGACGAGCGTGGGTTCCTCCAGCCCGTCGAGGGCCTGGCTCCACGCGCCGCGGGCCTTCTCACCGTCCTGGGCCGAGAGCCAGGCCAGGTAGTCCCGGAAGGAGACCGCCGCGGGCAGTGCGCCGTCGTCGCCCCGGGTCTCGTAGAGGTCGAAGACGTCGGCCAGCGCCCGGGTCATCGACCAGCCGTCCCAGATGAGGTGGTGGCTGGTGAGGACCAGCGCGTGCCGCTCGGCGCCGAGACGGACGAGCAGGACCCGCAGCAGTGGCGGTACGGCCGGGTCGAACCGGTCGAGCCGGTCCTCGCGCAGCAGTTGCTCGATATGCGTCCGCTGCTCGGCCTCCGGCAGGTCGCTGAGGTCGAGTTCCCGCCAGGGCACCGTCAGTGCTTCCGGTACGACCTGGACGGCGTCACCGGAGCGGCGCACCAGGAAACCGGCGCGCAGGCTCGCGTGGCGTCGTACCAGTCCCTGGAAGGCCGCCTGGAGCGCGGTGACGTCCAGCGCACCGGTCAGGACCATCGGCGCCTGCATCACATAAGGGTCGGCCTTCTGGTCGTCGTAGTGGGCGTGGAAGAGGAGGCCTTCCTGGAGGGGGGTGAGCGGCCAGATGTCGTGGAGCGGACCCGAGGGCGCGAACGCTGTCTCGATCTCGGCGCGTTCGTCGGTGCTCAGCGTCACCAGCGGCCCGTCCACGGGGGCGAATCCGGTGGTGGGCGCCGCCTTGTCGGAGATCTCCGCCAGGGCTGCGACGGTCCTCGCGGTGAACAGGTCGCGAGGGGTGAGGTGGAGTCCGGTGTTGCGGGCGCGGGCGGCGAACTGGATGGAGGCGATGGAGTCGCCGCCGAGTTCGAAGAAGCTGTCGTCGATGCCGACGCCGCTCACGCCGAGGATTTCGGCGAACAGCTCGCACAGGATCGCTTCGCGCGGGGTGCGCGGGGCGCGGCTGTCGGCTGCTCCGGTGAACTCCGGCTCGGGCAGGGCCCGGCGGTCCAGCTTGCCGATGGGCGTCAGCGGCAGCGCGTCCAGGGCCATCACCGCGGCGGGCACCATGTAGTCGGGAAGGCGCGCGGCGACCGCCTCGCGCAGTGCGTCGGTGTCGAGGCCCTCGGGAGTGCCGGTCGCGGGCACCACGTAGGCGACCAGACGCTTCACCCCTGGCTGGCCCTCACGTGCGAGCACCACCACCTGGCCCACCGGTGCCTGGGCTCCCAGCACCGCTTCGATCTCCCCGAGTTCGATGCGGAAGCCGCGGATCTTGACCTGGTGGTCGGTGCGTCCGACGAACTCCAGCTCACCGTCCGCCGTCCACCGCACCACGTCCCCGGTGCGGTACATCCGGGTGCCGCTCTCACCGAACGGGCAGGCCACGAACCGTTCCGCCGTCAGGCCCGCTCTGCCGAAGTAGCCACGGGCCAGTCCCGCGCCGGCGATGTACAGCTCGCCCGGGACCCCCGGCGGCACCAGGCGCAGCGCCGCGTCGAGGACGTACAGCCGGGTGTTCTCCAGGGGGCGGCCGATGCGGGCCCGGGTACCGCCGATCACGCGGCCGTACGTCGAGTCCACGGCGCATTCGCTCGGTCCGTAGAGGTTGTAGGTGGCCACGCCGCTCGCGCCGAGCTCGCTCCACAGCGACTCGTCGACCGCCTCGCCGCCGAGCGAGATCAGCCGCGGCCGGTATCCGGGGGTGCGCAGCAGGCCGGCGGAGAGCAGTTGCCTGGCATGCAGCGGAGTGAGGTTGAGCGAGTCCACCCCGTGCCGTGCGCAGTAGTCGACCAGGCCCTGCGCGTCCCGGCGCAGTTCGTCCCCGATCAGGTGCAGTTCGTGGCCCGAGACCATCCGCAGCAGGTCGGCCCATGCCGCGTCGAAGCCCAGGGCGGCCACCAGCGCGACCTTGAGCCTGCGGGACCCGGTGCCGGATTCGGCGGGCAGGGAGGCGCTGATCTGGGCGTGGTGCAGGTTGACGAGGTTGCGGTGGGTGATGGCGACCCCCTTGGGGCGGCCCGTCGACCCCGAGGTGTGGATCACGTAGGCGAGGTGCGAGGGCAGCAGCGGCCGGACGCGTTCCGTGTCCCGCGGGTCGTGGGACGGGGAGCCGGTGCCCGGTGTGTCGACGAGCAGAAACGGTGAGCCGTTGTCCGCGGGAACCTTGTGGGCGGCGTCGGTCACGGTCAGCACCGCGGCCGGGCGCACCTCGGCGAGGAGCGAGGCGATGCGATCGGCCGGCCAGGACAGCTCGACCGGCAGGTGGACGCAGCCGGCCTTCATCGTTCCCAGCACCGCGACGACCGCGTCGACGGAACGGGGCACCATGACCGCCACCGGCTCGTCCGGTCCTGCGGCCAGGGCGATCAGCCGGTGGGCGAGTCGGTTGGCACGACGGTTGAGTTCGCGGTACGTCACCTGCTCGTCGCCGAACACCACGGCGACGTCGTCGGGGGTCGCGGCGGCCTGGGCCTCGAACAGCTCCGGCACGGTCAGTTCCGGCACGGGAACCTGCGTACCGCTGCCCGCTTCGAGCAGCGGGAGGCGCTCCTGCGGGGTGAGGGTGTCGACCCTTCCGACGAGGCGTGCGGGGTCGTTCGCGAAGACGGTGAGGAGTCCCTCGACCCGCTCCGCGACCCGCTCGGCCTCCGGGGCGGTGAACACGTCGGGCCGGTAGCTGACTTCGATGCGCAGCTCGTTCCCGGGGAAGACGTCGATGCTGAGCGGGAAGTGCGTGAACCCCTGGGTCTCGTCGTCGAACGGGCTGACCTCCAGGCCCGCGGTGCACAGCACGTCGTCGTCCCACGGGATGTTCTGGAACACGGTCGAGGTGTCGAAGAGTTCGCCGAGTCCCAGGTGGCGCTGGATGTCGGTCAGTCCGAGGTGGTGGTACGGGGTGAGGTCGGCCTGCTGCCGCTGGATCCCGGACAGGAGCCCTTCCAGGGGCTGGGCGGGATCGATGCGGACGCGAACGGGGACCGTGTTGATGAGCAGGCCGACGATGTCGTCCATGCCGGGGATCTCGGGCGGGCGGCCGGAGACGGTCGAGCCGAAGACCACGTCCTGCTGCCCGGTGAGCCCCGCCAGCAGGAGCGCCCAGACGCCCTGCACGACCGTGTTCATCGTCAGTCCGCGACTGCGGGCGACGGCGGTCAGCCGCCGGGTGGTCTCCTCGTCGAGGTGACCGAGGCAACGGGTGGGCAGGGCCGCCGCGGTGCTGTCGGCACCGGGGGCGGCCAGGGTGGGTTCCGCCAGGCCCTCCAGGGCCGAGGCCCACGCGGTGAGTGCTTCGTCCTGGTCCTGGACCGACAGCCAGGCCAGGTAGTCCCGGAACGGCACCACGTCGGGCAGCTCCGCGCACCCGTCCTGGGCCTCGTACAGGCCGAAGACGTCACCCATCGCACGCGACATCGACCAGCCGTCCCAGAGGATGTGATGCCCCGTCAGCACGAGGACGTGGCGCTCGGGTGCGAGCCGGACGAGCAGGGCGCGCAGCAACGGCGGGGCGGTCAGGTCGAACCGGACGTGGCGGTCCTTCCGGAGGAGGTCGCGCAGGCGTGCCTCGCGCTCCGGTTCCGGGACGACGGTCAGGTCGATCTCCCGCCAGGGGATCGTCGCCCCCGCGGGGATCACCTGCACGGGCCGGCCGGCCCGGCGCACCAGGAAACCGGCACGCAGATTCGCGTGGCGCTCCACCAGCCCCTGGAGCGCACCGCGCAGCGCACTCGGGTTCACCCTTCCCGACAGGACCAACGGCATCTGGGTGAGGTAGGCGTCCGGCGGCCCGGCGGAATCCCGGTCCGTCCCGACGCCGTGTCCTGCGCCCTGCCCGTCGTACAGGGCGTGGAAGAGAAGGCCTTCCTGGAGGGGGGTGAGCGGCCAGATGTCCTGGACCGGGCCCGCCGCCGCGAACGCGGCCTCGATCTCGGTGCGCTCCTCGTCCTCTAGGGCCACCAGGGGGCCCTGGACCGGTACGAAGGCGGGGGCGTGCGTCGTGAGGGTGGCAGCGGTCTCGGCGAGCGCGGCCACGGTCAGGCGGGCGAAGACGTCGCGTGGTGTGAGGTTCAGTCCGGCGCTGTGGGCGCGGGCGGCGAGCTGGATGGAGGTGATGGAGTCACCGCCCAGCTCGAAGAAGCTGTCGTCGATGCCGACCGTCGCCACGCCGAGGACCTCGCAGAACAGCTCGCACAGCAGCACCTCGCGCGGGGTGCGCGGGGTGCGGCTGTCGGCGGCTGCGGTGAACTCGGGTTCCGGCAGGGCCCGGCGGTCCAGCTTGCCCGTCGCGGCGACCGGGAAGCTCTCCAGCACGACGAAGACCGCGGGCACCATGTAGTCGGGGAGGCGCGCGGCGACCGCCTCGCGGAGGGCGTCGGTGTCCAGTGCGGCGGGAGTGCCGGTCGCGGGTACCACGTAGGCGACCAGACGCTTGGTGCCCCGTTCGTCCTCACGGGCCATCACCACCACCTGCCCGACCTCGGGCACAGTGCTGAGCACGGCCTCGACCTCACCCGGTTCGATGCGGAAGCCGCGGATCTTGACCTGGTGGTCTGTGCGTCCGACGAACTCCAGCTGGCCGTCCGCCGTCCAGCGGACCACGTCCCCGGTGCGGTACATCCGGGTGCCGCTCTCGCCGAACGGGCAGGCCACGAAGCGTTCCGCGGTCAGGTCCGGACGGTTCAGATAGCCCCTGGCCAGCCCCGCACCTGCGATGTACAGCTCGCCCGAGACGCCCGGGGCCACCGGCCGCAGGGCGGGGTCGAGGACGTAGGTCCGCATTCCGTCCAGCGGGCGCCCGATGGGCATCGACGCGGGCAGGCCGTCCGAGGGGGCCAGGGCGAAGGCGGTGGCGAAGGCGGTCGTCTCCGTCGGCCCGTACACGTCCACGACCACGAGGCCGGGGCAGGCCTCGCGCACCCGTCGCACCGCTTCCGCGCGCACGGCCTCGCCGCCGGTCCACAGTTCGCGCAGTCCGGCCAGGCAGCCGGGGTCGTCCTGGGCGAACGAGTGGAACAGCGCCGTCGTCAGGAACATCCCGGTGACGCGGTGCCGCTCGGTCAGTTCCCGTACGAGCAGGGCGGTCAGGGGTTCGGCGGGCGCGAGCACGACCCGGCCGCCGGAGAGCAGGGGCACCCACAGCTCGTAGGTGGAGCCGTCGAAGGTGAGTGCCGAGTGGGCCAGTACGACCTCGTGCCCCTCGGAGAACCGGCTGTCCCGTGCCAGCGCCACCACGTCGGCATGGGTCGCCTCGACGCCCTTGGGCACACCGGTCGACCCCGACGTGAACATCACGTACGCGGCACTGCTGGGGAACAGTCCGCCCGCGCGCTCCGCCTCGGTGAGGTCGGCCGGGGAGCGGCCGGCGACGGCGGTCCTGGTCGCCTCCTCGTCGAGGAGCACGTGGGTTCCCGCGAAGGGCTCCCGGGACCACGGGGAGTCACCCGAGGTGACCAGCAGTGCGGGGGCGGCGTCCGTGAGGACGGCCCGGGACCGCTCGTTCGGGGAGGCGGGGCCCACCGGTACGAACGAGCCGCCCGCTTTGAGCACCGCCAGCACGGCGGTCATCCAGTCCATGCCGCGGGGAACCGCCACGGCGACGCGCGCTTCGGGGCCCATGCCCGCGGCGATGAGTTCGCGGGCCAGCCGGTTCGCCCGGTCGTTCAGCTGCCGGTAGGACCACTGGTCGTCACCGTGGGCCAGGGCGATCGTGTCGGGGTCGCGGGCGACCTGTGCCTCGAACGCGGCGACGATCGTCGAGGTGGCGCCCTCGCGCACGGCTCCGGCGCCGCTCCACTCCTTCAGTACCAGCGACCGCTCCTGTCCGGAGAGCAGGTCGATCCGGCCGACGGGGAGGCCGGGGTCGGCGGCGAGGAAGGTGAGCAGCCTGCACAGCCGCTCCACCAGGGCTTCGGCGAACGCGGTGTCGAACAGGTCGCCGCGGTAACTGACCTCGAAGTTCAGGCCCTTGCCGGGGAACACCGCGAGGCTCAGCGGGTAGTGGGCGAATCCCGGCGAGTGGCTCTCCTCGGACGACAGCAGGTCCATGTCCTGGCCGCGGAGGAATCCGGCGTCCCAGGAGTCGTCGTGGGCCGTTTCCCTGGAGAAGTTCTCGAACGCGGTGGAGGTGTCGAAGAGTTCGCCGATTCCCTGGTGGCGCTGGATGCTCTGGAGGCCGAGGTAGTGGTACGCCGTGAGCGCCGACTGCTGCTCCTGGATGCGGGCCAGCAGCGCGTCCACCGGCTCCTGCGGGTCCAGACGGACCCGGACGGGGACGGTGTTGATGAGCAGGCCCACGATCTCCTCGACGCCAGGTACCTGCGGCGGGCGGCCCGAGACGGTGGAACCGAAGACCACGTCCTGCTGTCCGGTCAGACCGGACAGCAGGAGCGCCCAGGCGCCCTGCACCACCGTGTTCATGGTCAGCCCGCGGGTCCGTGCGACCGATTCCAGCCGGGCGAAGGCTGCCTCGTCCAGGCGGCCGACGGTCCTGGCGGGCAGCGAGGGCAGCGAACCGTCGACGCCGGGGGCGACCAGGGTGGGCTCTTCGAGTCCCTCCAGGGCCGCGGCCCACGCGGTGAGCGCCTCGTCCTGGTCCTGGACCGACAGCCAGGCCAGGTAGTCGCGGAACGGCACGACCTCCGGAAGTCCGGCGCTCCCCTCCCCCAGCCCGCGGCCGAAGACCTCGCCCAGCGCCCGCGACATCGACCAGCCGTCCCAAAGGATGTGATGGCTCGTCAGTACCAGGACGTGCCGCTCCGCCGACAGGCGGACCAGCGTCGCGCGCATCAACGGCGGTGCCACCGGGTCGAACCTGTCCAGCCGGTCCTGTGCCAGCAGTCGGCCGAGCCGTGCCGGGTGCTCCGCTTCGTCGACGCCGCTGAGGTCGACCTCGCACCACGGGAGCTCGACCCCGGCCGGCACCACCTGCACCGGCGTACCGGTACGACGTACCAGGAAGCCCGCGCGCAGGCTCGCATGCCGGTCCAGCAACTCCGCGAACGCCGCCCGCAGCCGCCCGGTGTCCACCTCTCCCGACAGCACCAGCGGTGCCTGGACCAGATAGGGGTCGGCCTTGTCCTGGTCGTACAGGGCGTGGAAGAGCAGGCCCTCCTGGAGCGGGGTGAGCGGCCACACCTCCTGCACCGGGCCCGACGAGGCGAACGCGGCCTCCACGTCCGCCCGCTCGTCGGCGTCGAGCGGCACCAGCGGCCCCTGGGCAGGTACGAAGTCCGACCCCGCCACGACCTCCGTGGCGGCCTCGGCCAGCGCCGCGACCGTCTCGCCCTCGAAGATGTCGCGGTACTCCAGGGCGAGGCCCGCCGCGCGGGCCCGGGTGACCAGTTCGATCGAGGCGATGGAGTCGCCGCCCAGTTCGAAGAAGCTGTCGTCGATGCCGACGTCCGTCGCCCCGAGGATCTCTTCGAACAGGGTGCTCAGCAGATCCTGGCGCTGCGTTCGGTGTGTTCGCGGCGTGCGGGAGTCCGCCGTGCTGATGGCCTCCGGCGCCTGCGCGGTCTGCACGGCGGGCTGGTTCATGTCTCTTCTTTTCCTTTGCTGATCGGCGAATGCGCGGGGCGGCGTGTGCCGGTGTGGCGGGCGAACGCCGGTGTGGTGTGCGTCCGGGAGGGCTACAGGGGCTACGGGGGCTACAGCAGGACCCGGCTCAGGGGCCGGACGCCGTCGGTGGACAGGTCGCGGCTGACGACGATCTTGCGGAGCCAGCGGTCGGTGCCGTCGTAGCGCGCCTGGAAGGACTCGCGGGCGTGCACGACACTGCGGTTGTCGAGGATCAGGAGCGTTCCGCGGGCCGCGACCAGTGGCCGTCGCACCCGTTCCAGCTCGTCGAGCAGGGCGCGCAGCGCCCGTTCGGCCGCCGGGTCGTCATCGACGCAGCGCATGAACGGCACGTCCAGCCGGACGTGGGGGTTGCGCGGATCGTCGAAGAGAACGGAGACCGGCTCCGGGCGGTCGCGCATCTCGACGGCACGCCGGAGCGCGGGATCGCCGGGCGCCCTCAGCGCCAGCTGCCGTATGTGCTCGTCGTCGGGAAGGATGTGGAAGCGCTTCTCGGACAGCAGGGCACGGTCCTCGTCACGGAGGACGACGTCCTGCACGGCCGCCACGTACGTCGGGACGACGTCGGGGTTGCGCACGCCGAAGAGCAGCAGGTAGTCGCAGGAGTCGGGGCGGAACGCGTCGTCGGTGTGGAAGTTCAGATACGCGTCGCTGCCGTGCCCGCTCTCGCGCCGCTCGTCGCCCCTGATCGGGAAGACGTCCTGCACCATGCGTCCGTACTGGAGCGTCGCCCAGGCGAACGGGTCGCCCAGCGCCGAGCCGCACATGGCCAGGTAGATGTCCGACTCGACGGTGGACCCGTAACCCTCGGGCCGCTCCCAGTGTTCCGGGGTCGGCCCCGCGGCGGCGTCGTCGACGGGGAATCCGTGAACCTGGCAGACGGCCGATGCCGGGTCGTCACGGAATTTCTCCAGGAATCTCCGCAGGCCGACCGGAAGGATTTCCTGAAAGTTCTGGTACTTTTCGTAGAACTCCGGTTCGACCGGCGAGAGGCCGCCTTCTCTCAATTCGCTCACGGATTTCATGAGGCCATCGACCTCGTCGCCGCTCAGTGTGTAGTCAATTGAATTTCTCATGACGTCTCCCTTCGGATGGTGCGTTACCGGGAACGGATTTCGATTCGGTCCGTCTCGGCCGTCGCGCAATGCGCCGTACCGAAGTCGGAAGTCGTGGAACCGGTGATCTCCCCGCCGTCGATGACGAGTTCCTGGCCGGTCATGAAGCCGGCCTCGGGTGAAGCGAGGTAGTGGAAGGCCGCCGCGATCTCCGCAGGATCTGCGTGCCGGCCCGCGGGAATCCGGGCGTTCACCTCCGCCAGCATCCGCGGTGTGTACTCCGCCAGCTGCATGGGCGTCAGCACCGCGCCGGGCGAGACGCAGGCCACCCGGACCACGGGGCTCAGCTCCATCGCGAAGGTCCTGCACAGTGCCGCCACACCGGCTTTGGTGGCGTTGTAGTCCGCGTAGTGGGGGAACCCTCTATGGCCGTTCACCGAGGCGGTGGCCAGCAGGATTCCCTCACCCCTGGCCACCATCCGGCGCGCTGCCGCCCGCCAGGTGCCCAGCACGCCGAGCAGGTTGACGTCGACGACCCGGCGTGCCTGCTCCTCGGTGATGTCCAGTACGCCGTGCCGGATGCTGATGCCCGCGTTCGCGATCACCACGTCGAGGCGGCCGTGCTCGTCGTGAATGCGGCCGAGCGTGCTGTCGACGGCGTCCCAGCCGGCGACGTCCGTCTCGCACCACGTCACGCCCTCGTGCCGGGCCAGGGGCCGCTGCGTGTCCAGGTTGTAGACCCGGTCGCCGCCCTCGGCGAAACGTGCCGCCGTCGCAAGCCCTATTCCACTTGAGGCACCGGTTATCGCGATGATCCGCACGGTCGAGCTCCTTGCTGCTGAGGTTCGTTGCTTTTTTATGGTGGCAAAGTGCGGATTCCCGGAACAGGCAGCGGCCCGGCAATTCTCATGAGGTGTGGCGCACTCCGGAAATACCGGTTCCCTGCCGTGCCAGTACTGCCGCCATTCCGGCAGGTGTGCGGCCGCGGAATACGACAGAGACATCGACAGGAGCGCCGAACACCTCGCGCATACGTCCGGCCAGTCGCAATGCCCGCAAGGAATCGCCGCCGAGCGCAAAGAAGTCGGCGTCCGCGGAGAGCTCCTGCCTGCCCAGTACCGCCCCGGCCAGGGCGCACAGTTCCGCCACCGCGCGGGGTGCCCCCCGCGTGACGGGGGCGGGCGCGGCGGGGCCCGTGGTCACGGGAGCGACGGGCTCAGACGCGGGCCGCAGCAGGCCGTCAACCCGCACGGACGGGTCGGCGGCGAATTCCGTCAGCAGCGTCCGCAGGCGCCCGAGGGCCTCCTCGGCCTGTGCGGCGGTGACGAGTTCGGGACGGTGGCTGACCTCCAGGTACAGCCGGTCACCGGGAACGGCCATGAGCTTGAGCGGGTAGTGGTACGCGTCGCGGCCCGAGAATCCGGCGATCCGCAGGCCCGTACCCGGCAGCTCGGGATGATCGGCGGTACGCGGGAAGTTCTCGAACACCATGGAGGTGTCGTACAGCGGCCCCAGCCCGGCCACGCGTTGTACCGCCGCCGGGCCCAGGTGCGCGTGCGGGGCCAGCGCGACCTGCTCCGTCTGCACCCGGTCAAGGAGAGCCGCCAGTGTCTCGGCGGGGTCCAGCCGGACCCGTACGGGCACCGTGCTGATCAGCAGCCCGACCATTTCCTCGACGCCGGGCAGCTCCGGCGGGCGCACCGACACCGTCGCCCCGTACACCACGTCCCGTTGGCCGGTGAGGTGGTGGAGCACCAGCGCCCACGCCCCCTGCACCACGGTGTTGAGCGTCAGCCCGCAGGAGCGTGCCCGGGCAGCCACTTCGGCCGTGAGGTCCTCGGGGAGTTCGACGCCGGAGCTCAGCGGTAGCGACGGCAGGGAACCGGTGTCCGCGGCCACCGCGAGCAGGGTGGGGCCACTCAGGCCGTCCAGCGCCGCCCGCCAGGCGCACTCCGCGGCGGCCGTGTCCTGTGCGACCAGCCACTCGTAGTAGCGGCGTACCGGAACCGGGGGTGTCCGGCCGACGTCCTGGGCGTCCGGCGACCAGAGCGCGAAGAGGTCCCGCAGCATCAGGGAGACCGACCAGCCGTCGGCGAGCAGGTGGTGGCTGGTGAAGACCAGCGCGTGGCGCTCCTCGCCCAGCCGCAGCAGGGTGAAGCGAAGCAACGGGGCACGGGACGGGTCGAACCTGCGGATCCGGTCCTCGGTGAGGAACGCGTCCAGCCGTTCTCGTGCACGGCCGTCCTCGGTCGGCCCGTCGCCCTGCGGTCCGTCGCCCCTCCGTCCGTCGCCCCTCCGTCCGTCGTCCGCCGGTCCGTTGCCCGTCCGTCCGTCGCCCCGCAGGTCGTCCTCGTGCCACGGCACCGGCACGCTGCCGGGGATCAGCTGCACCGGGGTGCCGGAAGCCGTCTGGGTGAAGGCCGCGCGCAGCGCGGGGTGCCGGTCGGTCAAGGCCTGGCACACGGCACGCAGTCCCTCCGCGTCGAGTGCGCCCTCCAGCTCGACGACCAGCTGTACGTGGTACACGTCCGGTGCCTGCCTGTCGTAGCAGGCGTGAAAGAGCAGCCCCTCCTGTACGGGGGTCAGCGGCAGGACGTCCTGAAGTCCGCGGTCCGCCCACGCCGACTCCAGAAGTTCCAGCTCCCGCTGTCCCACCACGGCCGGCAGCACGTCCGTGGGGGTGAGCCCGCCGGAACCCTGCCGGGAGGTGTGCGCGACCAGCGCACGGAGCGCGGCCAGCCAGGCCTCCCCCAGCCGTCGCACATCGTCCTCGGCCAGCAGCGCGCCGGGCCAGGTGAACGAGGCGACCAGCTGCGGGCCGGTCGGCAGGTCCTCGGTCACCGCGTTGATGTCGAGCACGTGCGGCAGGGACAGCCCGGCGTCCGCCGCCGGACCCGTGGCGTCCGACTCGGCCGCGGGCTGCCAGTGTCCGCCGTCGGAACCCGCGAAACGGCCCAGGTAGTTGAAGCCCAGCTGCGGGACGGGCAGCGCGCCGAGCACGGCGGCCGTCTGCGGATTGAGGTGGCGCAGCATTCCGTAGCCGATGCCATGGTCGGGAATCGCGCGCAGCTGCTCCTTGACCCGCTTGAGGGCCGTGCCCAGCAGGGGTCCTACCCCGTCCGCCTCCTCCCAGTCCCGCACGCCGGGATCGAGGCGTACGGGATAGAGACTGGTGAACCAGCCCACGGTGCGCGACAGGTCGAGCTCCGCCGCGATCTCCTCGCGGCCGTGCCCCTCCAGGTTCACCAGCACCCCGGTGCCCTCGCCCAGGCCGCGCTCCCGCCGCCACGATGCGACCGCCAGTGCGAGCGCCGTCAGCAGGACGTCGTCGATTCCCGCGCGGTAGGCGGCAGGCACCGTGGTGAGCAGGGGCTCGGTGTGTTCGGCGGTCAGTCGCAGGGTCAGCGACCGG
Organism: Streptomyces sp. NPDC056169; assembly: GCF_042268445.1. Taxonomy (NCBI): domain Bacteria; kingdom Bacillati; phylum Actinomycetota; class Actinomycetes; order Kitasatosporales; family Streptomycetaceae; genus Streptomyces; species Streptomyces sp. NPDC056169. The sequence continues at coordinate 68,661 of NZ_JBHJUO010000002.1, forward strand.
GCGGTGCCGTGCACGTCACGTGTGTGGTCCAACGGGCTCGCCGCCAGCGCGGGATCGTCTCCGGCACGCAACATGCCCTGCCACAGCGGGAGTTCGGCGGTCCTGGCCGGATCGGCGGCCGCTTCGGACAGCCGGTGCGCCCAGGTGCGCAGCGAGGTCGGGACGGGGGCGAGGTCGGGTGTTCCGCCGCCCTCGACCGCCTCCCACGCCGCCCGCAGATCAGGCAGCAGGATCCGCCAGGAAACGCCGTCCACGACGAGGTGGTGGGCCACCACGAGCAGCCGTCCCGCGTCCCGGGGACCGGCGTCGAACCAGACGAAGCGCACCATCCGCCGCTCGTCAGGGGCGAGTTCGGCGACCGCGCGGGCCGACTCCGTGGTGATACGGGCCCGCAGAGCGGCGGCGTCCAGCCCCTCGACTCCGACGCGGCGCACGCAGTCCTCGGCCCGTACGGCCGCGGCCGGTGCGATGTCCAGCTCCCACGTGGGGCCCGCGTCCCGCGCCGTGCGCCGCATCCGCAGGGCGTCGTGTCTGTCCAGCACCGCCTGTACGGAGGCGGTGAGCAGGTCCGTGCGGGCGAGCGGGGGCACCTGGAGCAGGGTCGCCTGGTGGAAGCCGTCGCTCGGCCCCTTGCGCTCGCTCAGCCAGTGCGTGATCGGGGTCGCGGGCATCTCTCCGACGCCGGCCCCGGGCGCCTCCTGCAGGGCGTCCCGCACGGGGCGCGCCACCAGGGCGAGCGCGGCGACGGTGCGGTGGGTGAACACGTCCTTGGGGGTGAGCGCCAGTCCGGCCCGGCGGGCCCGCGCGACGAGCTGGATCGAGACGATCGAGTCGCCGCCCAGGTCGAAGAAGCTGTCCTCCGCTCCCACCTCCGGCACGGCGAGCACCGCCGCGAACAGCTCCGCGAGCTGCTTCTCGACGGCGCCGTGCGCCGCTCTGCCGCCGACGGCGCGAACGAGCGCGGGAGCCGGCAGCGCCTTGCGGTCGAGCTTGCCGTTGGGCGTCAGGGGCAGCTCGGCCACCTGTACGAGCGCCGCGGGCACCATGTAGTCGGGCAGCGCGGCCGCCGCCAGGTCCAGCAGCTCCTGCGGGTCAGCCGAAGGTCCGGCCGGCACGGTGTAGGCGACCAGGCGCTGCACGCCCGGCTGGTCCTCCCGCACCACGACCGCGACCTGGGCGACGGCTTCGTGCCGGGCCAGTACCGCCTCGATCTCGCCGAGCTCCACGCGCAGGCCGCGGATCTTCACCTGGTCGTCCGACCGCCCGAGGTATTCGAGGTCACCGTCGGGGGTGCGGCGCACCACGTCCCCCGTGCGGTACATCCGCTTTCCCTCGGGGGCGAACGGGTTGGCGACGAACCGTTCGGCTGTCAGCCCCGGCCGGTCCACGTATCCCGAGGCGAGCTGCCGCCCTGCCAGGTACAGCTCGCCGGGTACGCCCGGGGCGACCGGACGCAGGGCCGGATCCAGCACGTACACCTGGGTGTTCCACACCGGCCTGCCGATCGGGACGGACGTACTGGCCGTGTGCTCCTCGTCGGGGCGGCAGTCCCAGTGGGTGACGTCGACGGCCGCCTCCGTGGGTCCGTAGAGGTTGTGCAGGCTCGCGCCGAGGCGCTCGAAGAAACGGTTCTGGGTTTCCGAGGACAGCGCCTCCCCGCTGGAGAAGACCTGCCGCAGGCTGGTGCAGCCGTCGGCGGTCGGCTCCTGGAGGAAGACCTGGAGCATCGAAGGGACGAAGTGGGCGACGGTCACCGACTCGCGCCGGATCAGGGCGGCCAGATAGGCGGCGTCCTTGTGTCCGCCCGGTGCGGCGACCACCAGCGCCGCACCGGTCTGCAGCGGCCAGAAGAACTCCCACACCGATACGTCGAACCCCGACGGGGTCTTCTGCAGTACCCGGTCGCCCGGCTCCAGCGGGTAGCGGTCCTGCATCCACAGAAGCCGGTTGACGATCGCGGAGTGCGGCACCACGACGCCCTTGGGGCGCCCCGTGGAGCCGGAGGTGAAGATCACGTAGGCCGGGTCGGCGCCGACCGGCCGCCGGGCCGGGGCGGCCGGGGCGGCCGGGGCGGCCGACGGCAGCGGCTGGTCGAGGAGGAGCCGGGGCACCGGGCACGGCGGCAGGAGCGCCGCGACCGCGGCGGTGGTCAACAGCAGCCGGGGGGCCGAGTCCTCAAGGATCCAGCCGATCCGCTGCGCCGGGTAGTCGGGGTCCACAGGGACGTAGGCGGCCCCGGCGGCCAGTACCGCGTGCAGCGCCACCACCAGTTCCACCGAGCGGGGCACCGCCACCGCCACGAAGTCCCCGGCGCCCACTCCGCGCGCCCGCAGCACATCCGCGAGCTCCGCCACCCGGCGGGCGAAGGCCCCGTAGGACAGCGAGCGGTCCTCGAACACCAGGGCCGTGGCCTCGGGCGTGCGGGCGGTCTGTGCCGCGAACAGGGCGGGCAGAGTCGTGTCCGGCACCGGCTGCCGGGTGTCGTTCCCATGGTGCACGGCCCGCGCCCGCTCCTCCTGCGTGAACAGCTCGATGCGGCCGACCAAGGTGCGGGGGGCATCCAGATACGTGCTGAGCAGCATGCGCAGCCGGGTCATGAGCCGGTCGGCGGCAGGTCCTTCGAAGAGGTCGCCGTCGTAGCTGAGTGCCAGTCGCAGGGTCCGGCCCGGCTGGGCGGACAGGTTGAGCGGATAGTGGGTCCAGCCCTCGGGCTGCTCCTGGGCCGCGTCCTCCGCAAGAGTGACCCGCAGGTCGCGGTAGGTCGGTACGGCATCCCAGTCCAGCGGTGCGCTGGCGAACGCGACGGCGGTGTCGTACAGGTCGCCCAGACCAGCGCCGCGCTGTATCTCGGCCAGACCCAGGTGGTGGAACGGCTCCAGATCGGCCTGCTCGCGCTGTACGCGGGCGAGGAGCGCCGCCAGCGGCTCGGCCGGGTCGAGTCTTACCCGTACGGGAGCGGCATTGATGAACAGGCCGACCATGCCCTCGACGCCGTCCAGCTCGGCGGGCCGTCCCGACACCGTTTGGCCGAACACCACGTCCTGGCGTCCCGTCAGACCGCTGAGCGTCAGCGCCCAGATGCCCTGGAGCACGGTGTTGAGGGTCAGCCCTGCGGCGCGTACGGCTTCCGTCAGGTCGGCGGTCAGCTCCGGGGAGAGCTCGGTGGAGGCCAGCCTCGGCAGCTTCGCCGGTCCCCGTGCGGGGCGGCCGGCGGCGATGAGGGTCCCTTCCTCCAGCCCGTCCAGGGCGGCGGCCCAGGCGTCCTGCGCGGCCTGCCGGTCCTGGGCGGCCAGCCAGGCCAGGTACCCCTCGAAGGGCACGACGCGGACGAGACCGGCCGGGTCGGCGTCCTGGGCGTACAGCGTGAACAGGTCGTCCAGCACGATCTGGAAGGACCATGCATCGAGGAGGATGTGGTGGTACGTCATCACCAGGACGTGACGCCGGTCGGCCAGGCGCACCAGTGTCAGCCGGATCAGTGGCGGACGTGCCATGTCGAAGCCCTCGGCCCGGTCCGCGGCCCGGTAGCGGTTCAGCCGCCGTTGCTGCTCGTCCGGCAGCAGGCCGCGGAGGTCCAGCTCGGACCATGGGACGCGGACGTCGCGGCGGACGAGCTGGACCGGCAGGCCGGACTTGCGGAGCTGGAAGCCGGCGCGCAGTGCCGCGTGCCTGCCGAGCACCTCGTCCGCTGCCGCCCGCAGCGCGTCCGCCGACAGCGGCCCGTCCAGCGCGAGCGCGACCTGGATCGCGTAGACGTCGATCGCCTCGTCGTCGTACAGCGCGTGGAAGAGCATTCCCTCCTGGAGCGGAGTCAGCGGCAGTGCCGCCTCCAGGGACGACCGCGCGGGAGGCGGGCTCTCCTGCGTCCTTGTGCTGGTGGGCATCGCGGCTCCTTCGTCCGGCTCACGGGCTTACCCCCGGATCTTGCCGACCGGCCGCCCGTCGACTCCAGGCAGCGGACGGGCAGTCGAGCGGTGAAGCGCGGCGGCCCGCCCCTGCCGGTTGTCTGCCTGCTTGCCGGTGCGCGCACGCGGAAGCGGTGAAGGGTCCCCACGGATGCCTGGTGCGTTCCGTGGAAGCCCTCCACCACCTGGGGGCCGCGCGTGGTCTCAGACCGGCAGCGGCTCGGACACGGCGTGGACGAGACCGGCAATCGCGTCGAGCACCGCCTGGCTGGTGTCGGTGTCGAGGAGGAAGAAGTGCCCGCCGGGGAAGACCTCGACCGTGCATCCGCCGGTGGTCAGCTCCGCCCACTCGCCCAGTTCGCTCACGTCGATGTCCGGGTCCTCGCTGCCGCCCAGGACCAGGAGCCGCTCCCGCAGGACGCCTCCGGCGATGACCTCCGCGGTCCGCAGGTCGAGTGCGGCGTCGCTACGGAACAGCTGGAGCAGCCGATCGCGCCAGAACGCGTCGCGGACCAGCTCGGGACGGGTGTTGCCGACCCTGGCGAGGAAGGAGACGATCTCCTCGTCGCTGAACCCCTGCAGGGCGGAGCGCCCGGCGGAGCGCGGCGGGCGCCCGCTGAGGACCAGCCCCTCGCAGGATCCGGGATGTGCCAGGGCGAAGGCCACGGCCAGTCCGGCACCCATGCTGTGGCCGAAGAGATACGTGGGCAGTTCCTCCCGTGCCGCCAGTCCTTCGGCGACGCCGCTCACGATCTCGGCGACCGTGGTGGCCGGTGGTTCCCCGAAGCGGCGCTCGCGCCCCGGCAGGGCGGCGCCCAGCACCTCCACCGTCTCGGGCAGCCGGTTGAGCAGGGGGCGCAGGGACGTCGGGCCCGAGGCCCCGTAGGGGAAGACGACCAGCCGCGAGGTGGGGCTCCCGGTCGGTTTGCGCAGGGGGAATATCCAGTCCGGTGCCTTGGTCATGGGAATCTGGACCCTTCTGTGGAGGAGGTCCGCAGCGCGACGAGCACCGGCACGACGGATCCGGTGCCTCGTGCGGCCAGGGCGGACAGCAGTTGCTGCGCGTGGGCGGTTCCGGACGAGAGCAGGCTCTGCCTGTCCAGCCGTCGGTCCTGGAGCTGGCGTTCGGTGACCCGGAGGTACGGGGAGTCGACCTCTTGGACCGTCACATCGGCGGCGTGGGTGCCGGTCAGCCAGCCCTCGACGACCTCGCGGGCCGACCCGGCCGACCGGGGCACCTCGACGACGGTCAGTACGTGCGCGGTGCCGCCGGGGCGCAGGACGTACGGGGCGACGGCCGCGGTCCGCCGGAGCACCTGCCGTGCCGTGCTCTGGCCGAACTCGCCGGCATCGCTCTCGATCCGCGGCATGGTCGGACTGTTGAAGACGAGGCTGCCGAACCTGCCGGTGTCGCCCAGCTCTGCGCGGCCGAGCGCGGTCGGGTCGGTGAAGTCCGCGACCGTGAAGCGGACGTCGCGTCCGTTGAGGAGGGCGTTGGCCCTGGAGAAGCGGACGCTGCGCGGGTTGAGGTCGAATCCCGCGACCCGGCCGCATCCCGGGCCGGCGTTCAGCGCCAGGAATCCGCTGCCGCACCCCACATCGAGGAGCGACCCGTCGATCCGGTCGACCGCGTCGAGTGCCAGCAGGCTGGACGCGTGCGGCGGCATGGCGAGTTCGGCAGCGTCCCTCGTCACCACCTGCTGCGGAGCCGGGTTGTCGAAGAGCCGGTCGGACAGGAAGAACCGGGAGCGGTAGGGGGTCAGGGAGGCGGTGCCCAGGTAGTGGTCGCCGGACCTGGTAAGGAGGGCGAGTTCCTGGAGCAGGTCGGTCAGTTCGGGCTTGAGCGCGGCGTGCACCCACAGGTCGGGCACCGCGCGGTTGAGGAGGAACAGGGACGTCAGGACGCTCGGCGGCGCGTCCGCCGGGGCGGGGCGCGTGTGGTCACTGAAGAAGGCGTACCGGGCGGGATTGCTCAGCAGATGCCCGGAGCTTGGCGCCCGGAGCAGCCCGGCTGCCCGTTCTTCGCCGTACTCCGCCTCCCGGAGAAGGGCGGCGACCGAGCGCAGGGCTTCCCCCGCCTCCCGCGAGGTGAACACCGGGCCGTCGGCGAGGCTCCTCGCAGCGGTCATCGGCGATCACCCCGCCTGCGGGGTCGCGAGCCGGTTCTCGGCGATGAGCCCGGCGATCTCCCGCAGCACGGGGTGGTCGTAGAAGGCGTCCAGGGGCAGGACTCCTTCGCCGAAGGCGTCCTCGACCGAGGCGATCAGCCGCATGGCCGCCAGCGAGGTGCCGCCGCACGAGAAGAAGTCGACGTCCGCGTCGTCCACCCGCAGGCCCAGGCCGCGGCAGGTGGCGACGACCCATCGTTCGATGTCATCGGCGGTGTGCGTGTCACGTGTATCCATGTTCCGGTCTCTTCTCAGGTCGAAAGGGCGTGGTCGTCGGCGCGGAGCAGCGCGGCCAGTTCGTTGATGGTGGAGAAGGCGTAGAGATCGGCGACCGTGAGGCGCCGGTCCGGCAGCGCGTTGTCGAGGATCGTGTGCACGCGCACCAGGCTGAGCGAATCGCCGCCCACGTCGAGGAACCAGTCGTCGGGTCCGAAGTCCCGGTGCCCGAGCACCTCGTGCCAGGCCTGGGCGATGATGTCCTCCATCGAGGCGACACCCGTGCAGGGCAGCTCCTGCGCCTGCGCCTGCTGCTGGTCCTTCTCTTCCAGTACGCGGCCGGGGTGCGCCGCCTGTTCCGGCGGGGTGGCGGCGGTGCCGACGGGGGCGGCTCCCGCCGTCAGCGCGGCGATGTCGATCTTGCCGTTCTTCGTCATGGGGAGCTCGTCGACCACCGTCCACAGATGCGGGACCGAATAGGCGGGCAGCGTGCGGGAGACGAAGGCCCTCAGCGCGGCGGCCTGCGGGGTCACGCCCTGCGGGGTCACGGCGGCGAGGATCTGCTTGTCGCCGTTGCCCACGGAGACCACGACGACGGTGGCGTCGTGCACCTCCGGGTGTTGACGCAGGAGCCGGGCCACACTGTCGGGTTCGATCCGGAAGCCGCGGACCTTCACCTGGCTGTCGCGGCGTCCGTGGAAGCGCAGGTTACCGTCGGCGTCCCAGCGCGCGAGGTCGCCGGTGCGGTAGAAGAGACGTCCGTCGTCGTCGGTGCCGAACGCGCGAGCGGTCTCGTCCGGCATGCCCACGTACCCGAGGGCGACTCCTTCGCCGAACGCGACCAGTTCGCCGATTCCGCCCGGTGGCACGGGGCGCCCCGTACCGTCGAGGATCTTGATGCCGGTACCCAGGATCGGCCGCCCGATCGGCAGGGCGCCGCCGGTGACGCCGGTGAGGTCGTCGATGTGGTGGGCGGCGGTGATGGTGGTGTTCTCGGTGGGCCCGTAGCCGTTCGTCACCCGGATTCCCGGACAGGCGCGCACGATGGCCGCCACGTGCGGAGGAGAGATGACGTCGCCGCCGGTCATCAGCTGGACGAGACCGCGGAAGGCGTCCGGACGGAAGTCCGCCACCAGCCGGAAGAGACCGGACGTGAGGAACATCCCGGTGACCTCGCGCCGCTCCAGGAAGGTCGCCAGTGCGTTGGGGGTCACATGGGCGTCGGGGTGGACCTCGATCGTTCCGCCCGCCAGCAGCGGGTAGAAGATCTCGATGGTGGAGGCGTCGAACGCCAACGGGGCCAGGCGGACGTAGCGTTCGTACGCCCTCGCAGGGAACAGCTCCGTGTCCAGGGCGAGTCTGACGACGCCGCGGCAGGGAACCATCGCGCCCTTCGGGACCCCGGTCGTACCGGAGGTGAAGGCCACGTACGCGGCGCGTTCGGGGTCCGCCGGTGCGGCGGCGGGCGCCAGTCCCGTCCGCGGCGGGTCCGCGGGATCGACGACCGCCATCGCGATACGGCCTTCCGTGGCCGGCCCCAGCGCCGCGAGCCCGTCGGCTGTGCCGAGGATCACCCGTACCCCGGCCCGTTCCAGGATCGACGAGGTCGTCCTGGCGGGGCTGCCGGAGTCGATGCCGACATAGGCCGCACCCGTCCGGAGAATCGCCAGGACGGCGATGATCTCCTCGATGGAACGGGGGGCGACGAGGGCCACCCGGTCGCCCTCACGGACGCCCGCCTCGCTCAGCAGGGCCGACTGGGCGGTGACGGCGGCCATCAGCCGACGGTAGGTCACCCTGCGGTCCGGGTCGCCGTCCCGGACGGCGACGGTGTCCGGACGGCGCTCCGCCGCTGCCTCGATCAGCTGCCACAGTCCCTCGGTGGGCTCGGTACCTGTGCCCTGCTCCCACTGGTCCAGCAGTCGGCGCTGGGCGCCGGTCACGGTGGTGATCGCGGCCAGCGGGCCTTCCGGGTCGGCGGCCATGTCGACGAGCGCGCGGTCGAAGCCACCGGCCAGCGAGGTGGCCTCGCCCGGCGTCAGTACGGTGGTCGCGTATTCGAGTTCGAGCGCGGCAACCGGATCCCAGGACATCACGTGCAGCATCGCGTCGTACATCGTGCCGCCGGTGTGGCCGATGCGGATGCTGAAGCGCACGTCGCCCGCGGTCAGCGTCGCGGGCAGTACGTCGTTCTGCGCGGCGAAGACGATCTGCGCCAGGGGGTTGCGGGCCGGGTCCGCGCCCGTCGAGAGTGCCGTGGCGATGTCCTCGAAGGGGACGTCACCGTGCCGGAAGGTGTCCCGCAGCGCCCGGGCCGTCAGCCGTAGGTAGTCCGCGACGCTCGCCTCTGCCGGCGTTTCGCAGGCGATCGGGGTGAGACCGGTAGCACCGCCGATGACCTGCATGGTGGTGCGGGAAGTCCGGCCGTTCGTCGGCACGCCGACCACCAGCCGGTTCTGTCCGGCGCGGCGGGCGACCGTCAGGGCCCAGGCCGCCAGGAGGACGACATTGCGGCTCACCTTCAGGGTGCTCGCCAGCTCGACGCATCCCGTCCGGGCCGCCTCGGTGAGCAGGAAGGGAACCCTGGCCCCCGTGAAGGCACGGGTCTGCGGACGCTCCAGATCACCCGGCAGTTCGACGACGGTCGGCCAGCCTTCGAGCAGGGCCGCGCGGGCGGCGACGGCTTCGGGAGCAACCCCGGTCCGCTCCGCCGCGACGAACACCTCCATGCCCGGCGCCTCGGCGTCTGCGGGGTCCCCGTCGGCGTATCCCTCGGCGATCTGCTCCCACAGCAGGCCGTAGCTCCAGCCGTCCAGCAGCACGTGGTGGGCGAGGACGGACAGCACCGTGCGCTCCGGTCCGGCGGCGGTGAGTACGAAGACCAGGGGCGGTTCGGCGTACGGTCGCAGCAGCTGCGGCGCCAGCGGGGAGATCAGCCTTTCGGCCAGGCCGACCACGTCCGTGCCCGGCGGCTGCGGCGGCAGTTCCTGCTCGATGACCTTCGGGCCCCGGGAGCGGGCCACCCGGCGGCCGACCATGCCCGTGTCGGCGTCGCGTGTGAAGACGGTGCGCAGCGCGGAGTTGCGCCGCACGACCCGGGCCAGCGCGACGGTGAGCCGTCCGGTGTCGAGCGGACCGGTGATCTCGGCACTGGTGAGCACGTGGAAGGGGGAGGGTCTGCCGGTCAGGGTGCCCTCGACGGAGAGCATTCCCTCCTGCACACGGGTCGCCCTGGTGTGTACGTCGTGTGACTCATCGGGAAGCACGGTGGCTGACCTCAACTCTCTCGTGGGCCGACGGAACGGACAGGGTGTCGAGTCCCCTCTCGTCCGGCGTGAAGTGGACGGGCAGGGAACTGAGCCCGGTCAGGAAGTTCGAGTGGAAGTGCTGGACCTCTCCGGTGACCTCGATCTCCGCGGCACAGGTCCGCAGCGCGTCGAGCAACGCGGTCACCTCCACCCGCGCCAGATGGGCGCCGAGGCAGAAGTGGGGTCCGTAACCGAAGGTGAGGTGCTTGTTCGGGGTACGCCCCAGGTCGAAGGTGTCGGGGGCGGCGAAGACGCTCTCGTCGCGGTTGGCCGAGGAGTGCCACACGGTGACGATGTCGCCTGCCTGGATCTCCTGGCCTGCCAGCACGACGCGGTTCAGTGCGGTCCGGCCGAAGTGCATGGTGGGTGAGGCCCAGCGCAGGGCCTCTTCGGCGGCCGAGTCGAGGGTGACACTGCCCTCCCGCAGGCGCCGCCATTGCCCGGCGTCACCGGCCAGCATGTGGACCACGTCGTTCATGGTGAGCCGGCTGGTCTCCTCGCCGCCGAGGATCAGGCTGTAGCAGTTGAGCACCACCTCGTCCCGGGTCAGCGGCTTGCCGTCCACGAGGCTGTTGGTGAGGACGGTGATCACGTCGTCGGTCGCGTGGCCCCTCCGCTGTTCCATGAGGTCGGCGAAGTACAGCAGGATGTCGCTGCGTGCGGCCCAGGCCTCCGGTACGGACTGGCCGGCCGTGTCGGAGCTGAGGGCGGCCCGGGTCCGCGACAGCAGGAACTCCCTGTCGCTGTGCGGGACTCCGAGCAGGTCGGAGATGGTGGAGATCGGGATGTTCTCCGAGATCTCGGTGGCGAAGTCGCACTCGCCCCGGCGTACCGCGTCGGCGACCAGCCGCCGGGTGTTGGCCCGCACGCGGCGGGTCACGCCTTCCATGGCCCGTGGCGAGAACGCCTTGAGCAGCGCGTTGCGCATCTGGCGGTGCCGGGCGCCGTCGGTGACCGCGCACATGCGGCCTGCCGCCGAATCGCCTCCGGCCAGCAGCGTGACGAGTACGTTGCCCTTCTCCGACGTGTAGTTCCGGGTGTCGCGGTACACCGTCATCACGTCCTGGTACCGGCTGACGACCCAGAAGCCCGGGCGGCCCTCGGCCCCGGGGTGCCGGTGGACGGGGCGCTCCCGGCGCAGCGTTCTCCAGTAGCCGCTCAGATCGGTTCCCGCGAACGTCTCGGGGTCCGTCAGGTCGACGGCGTCGAGGGACTCGTCGGGCCAGGTGGTTCCAGAAGCCTCGGCATGCACGAAGCGACCTCCGGTGCGTGGCATGCAGGGCGCATGCGGAAGGGAATCGCCGCCGGAATTCCGGTGGCTCGAAAGGGATGCGTCGATTGGAGTCCAGGGCCTGCCACCGCCGCCAGGCAGCGGACCGGCAGATTCGCGGCCGGTGAATTGCCCACGACCTTGCCCGCGCAGTGCCTGGCCGTGAACCGGTGCACTGCACAAGGCTCCTGGCGGAGCATCGTCAGCAGAAGGAGACCCCTCGATGGACCGGCCCGATGACAGAGCGCCCGATGACAAAGAAGTCGATGGCAGAGGAGCCGACGGCAAGGCCCCCGTCGTTTCGCTGTGGCGGAACACGGACTACCTCGGATGGTGGACGGGCAATACGCTCTCCGCGGTGGGGACGAGCGTCTCGTCCATCGCCTATCCGCTGCTGGCCCTGTCCCTCACCGGGTCGGTGACGAAAGCCGGGTTCATCGGTTCGGCGAATCTCATCGGGGTGCTCGTCACCACGCTGTGGGGCGGCGCGCTGGCGGACCGGGTGTCGCGCCGCGCCATCCTGGTGGCCGGGCCGCTCGTACAGGCGGCGGTCCTGACCGCGGTCGGCCTGTCCGTGCACAACGGTCGCATCAGCATCCCGCTGCTGGTCGTCACCGCGCTGGTGAGCGGACTGTGCTCAGGGGTCATCCTCGGTGCCAGTACGCCGTCGCTCCGGCGGGTCGTTTCCAAGGAGCAGTTGGCCACCGCCAACGGGCAGGCGATGAGCCGCGACATGGCCGCGCAGCTGGTGGGACCGCCCCTGGGCGGTGTCCTGTTCGGGCTCGGCCGCAGCATTCCCTTCTTCGCCGACGCGCTCTCCTTCGTCTTCGCCGCGCTGGGGGCGCTCAACATCCGGCGTCCGCTCGGGCCCGACCGGGCGCCGGACGGGCCGCGCACCACGATGCTCCAGGACGTCGGCCAGGGGATCGGGTTCGTCCGGCGGCATCCTTTCCTGCGGTTCGTCGTGGTCATGGCGTCCCTGCTCAACATGATCGACCAGGCGTTCCTTCTGCTGCTCATCGCCGTGGTCGCGCACCGAGGCGGCGGCCCGACCGAGATCGGCCTGGTCAGCGGTGCCGCGGTGGCCGGGGCGCTGGTCGGCGCGGTGTTCGCCTCCTCGGTCATGAAGCGGGTGTCCGCACGCCCTCTGCTGTGCGTGTCGGTCTGGCTGCTGACGGGTTCCTTCGCGCTCACGGCAGTGGTGCCCGAGGTGTGGCAGATCGGCGTGGTCGTCTGCCTGGCGGGGCTGACCGCGGTCCCCGTCAACGTCATCCTGCAGACGTACGTCATGCAGCTCGTCCCCGACGAACTGCTGGGCCGGGTGGCGGCGGTGAACCGGTTCGGGGCGTACTCGCTGGAGTGGGCCGGCCCGATGCTGGCCGGCGGTCTGGTCTTCGTGTTCGGAGTGGCGGGAGGCGTCCTGGCGCTTCTCGTCCTGCTGGTTCCGCTCGGTGTCACGGTCACGGCTTCCCGGTCGCTCGACATCCTCGCCACCCCGGTCAACGAGGTGAACGAGGCGACCGCAGAGCGGCCGTCCCTCCAGCCCGCGGCCTGACCGCGTGGCTCGTACCACCCGGTGGCCCGGTCGGGACAGGACGCTCGGGCAGTGGCCCGGTCGGGGCAGGAGCCTCGGGGCGGGCGCGAACAACCCCGTGGAGGGGGGGGCCCGGGGGGGGGGGCCCCCCCCCCGGCCCGGGGCAGGGGGGGGGGGGCCCCCGCACCGCCGGGGGGGGTGGGACGCGCGCGCGGGGTGGGGGGGGGGCGGCGGGGCGGGCGC